>DATMBT010000444.1:0-2779 GCA_035559475.1 Gemmatimonadaceae bacterium | reverse complement strand
CTGCATTCCAGTGAATGGCCATTTGTTCGGGCAGTCGGCTGTACACACCGAGCGAGAACGCCATCGTGGCGATGATGAGTGCGAGAGGGAGCCACCTGCGCATCGGACCTCCGGTTTCGCGAAAAATCGAGGAATCTGCTGACGGTGTTTTCAGCACGCCGTCAGGTTGAGGGTCTTTAACGCCACCCGTGGGACCGCGCAATCCTAACGATATCGGGCGAATGAATCCGCACGTGTGCCCGCACCTTCGATTGACGGCGCTCAATGCCAGACACGAACTTTCCTCCTCACGCCCAATGGCGCCGCCGCTGGTGCCCTGTCGAGGTCAGTCATGCGAAATACCAGGACGCTCCGCCAAGCCCTCACTCCATGCCTGCTCACGATCGGCGCATTGGTGAGCCCGACTTCACTGGCCGCGCAGGCGATGATGCGACCGGATGTGATGGGCCGTGAAGCAGCTGTCGTGTCGGATCATGTGCTCGCGTCGCAAGCGGGCGCGGCGGTACTGCGGCGCGGCGGGAATGCGGTTGACGCCGCCATCACCATGGCTGCGGTGCTGGCGGTGGTTCGCCCGCACATGAACGGCGTTGGCGGTGACAACTTCCTGCTGATTCGCGAGGCGAAGACCGGAAAGGTCTATGCGCTGAACGGAAGTGGTCGAGCCGGGGCGAAAGCGACTCCCGCGTTCCTTGGTTCGAAGAACCTCAGCGCGGTTCCGTCCTCCGGAATCATGTCGGTGTCGGTGCCGGGCGCCGTGCGCGCCTGGGAAGACGCGCTGAAACGATTCGGGACGATCACGCTCTCGGATGCCCTGCAACCTGCGATCGAATTTGCGGAGCGCGGGTTCCCTGTATCGACGCGGTTATCGCTGGACATCAACGAAGAAGCACGAAAGGTCGCTGCCGACTCCTCACTGCGCACCATTTTTCTCGCCAGTGGGAAAGCGCCGACGCCAGGCACGATTCTCGTGCAGGCCGACCTTGCACGCACGCTCCGCGCAATCGCGGCAGGCGGCGCCGATGAGGTCTATCGCGGCTCCACAGCGCAACGGATCGCGCAGTTCATCGAGCGCGAAGGTGGATTCGTGACGGCGAACGATCTCGCGTCGCACAAGTCGCAATGGCAGGATCCCATCTCGACGACGTACGCCGGGAAGACGGTGCTGGCGTTCCCGCCGAACTCGCAGGGCCTGACGTTCCTCGAGATGCTCAACATCGCCGAAGTGGTGCGGCCAGCGAAGGAAGCACCGAATTCGGCGGCCATGATTCACGCGCTGGCCGAAGCGAGCAAGCTCGCCTATCAGGATCGTGACCGATTCCTCGCCGATCCGGACTTCAGCCCCGTGCCGGTTGAACGGCTGATCTCGAAGGCATATGCCGCCGATCGTGCGAAGGTCATCCGTCGTGACACGGTCGTGGCACCGGACAGCAGCCGGCCGGTGCGCGATGGCAATGGCGATACGATCTACCTGGCCGTGATCGACAAGGATGGCAACGCGGTCTCGATGATCCAGAGCCTGTTCGCGGCGTTCGGCAGCGGTCGCATGGTACCGGGGACAGGTATCACGCTGCACAACCGTGGCTCGCTGTTCGAGCTGGCGCCGTCGCACCCTAACGTGATCGCACCCGGCAAGCGGCCGTTCCACACGCTCAGCCCCGCGATGGCGCTGAACGCCGACGGAAGCGTGGCGATGGCCTTCGGGACTCCTGGCGGGGACGGGCAGCCCCAGACGCTGTTGCAGATCCTGAATAACGTGCTGCACTACGGCATGACGCCGCAGCAAGCGGTCGAAGCCGCGCGCTGGCGCGTCTTTGCCGGTGGACGCCTTGGCGTGGAGCCGGGCATCGACGCTGCCACCCGCGCGTCGCTGGAGCGGCGTGGGCACGTGGTGCGGGTGCAGGAGCCGAGCGCCGAATTCGGCGGCGCGCAGATGATCGTGATCCACTCGTCAGGCGCCCGCATGACTGGCGCGGATCCGAGAAGAGAAGCGTATGCTATCGCATGGTAGGGGCGCGGACTGCCAAAGGGCGCGGACTGCCAAAGGGCGCGACTGCCAAAGGGCGCGACTGCCAAAGGGCGCGACTGCCAAACGGCGCGACTGCCTGAGGGCCCAACTGTCTAAGGGCGCAACTGTCTAAGGGCGGCCGGGTCGGCGCAAACGATCAAGCCGCACTTAGCGTAGTATCCGTCCATCATGAATGCCCAGTCGCGGGTCCGGGTCATCGGCGTTCGCCTGATCGCGGTCGCCGCGAGTGTTGCGGCGGTCGTGCTGCTGGTCTGGCTCGCCATCGTGCTGCGCCGGGTGCTGCCGGACGATGCGTCCGATGCCGGCAGTTCACTGACAGCGCCGGGCTTCGACGGCGGACCGGGGCCGGACAGCGCCTCGCGCCCGCTCATGCTTCCGGACACGCTCTTCGGCCGGAGTGGCGCACTTCGATTCGTCGCGCTGACGGCTGTCGACGCCGACGCCATCCCCGGCCTGCTGGACGCGTTAGGCGACACGATCGTCCACTACCCGGGAACCTACGTGGTGCTGGCGGCGGGTGAGCCGTTCCGCTTCTTCATGATGCGTCCCTTCGCGCAGAAGCGGGGCGAAATGCTCGGCGCATATCGGTTGGGCTGGTGGCCGGCGGAACGCTGGATGATGGCGGAGAACTACCTCAATCCTGACGGATTCGTCGAGGTGCGGTCCACGGACGCGAACACGAGGCTCTCGGAACACTTCCGGCTGGCGGATTTCCTGACGCACGACCAGGAGGCCACGTGGCCGAAATACGTG
>DATMBT010000443.1:0-3668 GCA_035559475.1 Gemmatimonadaceae bacterium | reverse complement strand
CATGAGCCTGCCCGATTTTCAGCAGCGCGCGGTGAAGATGATGACCATGACTACGGCGCAGCAGCAGGCCGAAATGGAGGCCGACGCGAACCTGGTGAAGATCCTCAAGGACCAGGGGCTCACCGCGAAGGAATACATGGTGGGCGGACCCGCATTACGCATGGCCATGCTGATCGCCGAGGGCAACGCCAGCCCGAACCTCTACGCGTCACCTGAGAACCTGGCGTTCGCCAGGAAGAACATGGCGGTGCTCAAGCCGCGAGCTGACTCGGTGGAGGCCATGATGAAACGGCCGCCGGGGAAAGGAAATAGTGATTGGTGATTGGTGATTAGTGATTAGTGATTAGTTCTAATCACCAATCACTAATCACTAATCACTCATCATTGTGCTCAGTCCACATCTGCGCGGTCACCTGCTGCAGTTTGATCGCAGGTCGGCGCCGGCGTACGAAGCGCGCGTCGGGTGGCGGCTGTTCGTCACCGCGGTTGTCCTTGAAGCCGTGCGACTGGCCGCGGTGAGATGGTTATCTCCAGTGGTTCCGCTCCCGCTGTTGCTGCCAGCCTTGCTGGCGCTGAGCCTCGTGTTGATCCCCGCAGTGACGGGGGTGACGCTGACGCAACTCGGATTGCGACCATGGCGAGAATGGAGCGCGACTGAGACGTCGTACTTCGTTCAGGTTGTGATCATCGCCAATGTCGTTTTCCTGGCCGTCTTTGCCGGCCGCATCGCGACCCGCATGGAGCACCCCGGCTTCGCGCTCGGCGTGTGGAACGAGTTCGTGCCATGCCTGGCCTTCGGGTTTTACCAGGAGCTTGTCTATCGTGGGCTGATACAGGTGGAGGCGGAACGTCGATGGGGACCAGTGGTTGGCGTGGTCGTTGCGAACCTGGTGTTCACGTTTGGCCCGCTGCACTCGAACCACTTCTCGTCGCCGGCCTCAGCGGCAGTCCCCATGTTCGCGTCGATCTTCGCGATTGGCCTGTTGTTCGGTGCCGTCTACCAGCGATCCCGGAACCTGTGGCTGGTTGCCGTCTTTCACGCGATCGGGAATGCCTGGATGCTCTGGGGTACCGGACCGACCCCCTGAAACCCGGGCTGGAACGGCTCCGTATGGGCATCCAATAGGGGCGGTTGCGCGAGCCCGCGAACTTCGCTAGCGTCATATTGGAATCCCATAGGACACGTCGATGGCACCCAAGCGGGACGTTCAACAGGGCACGCTGGCCCTGATGATCCTGAAGACCCTCGAAGGACTGGGCTCACTGCACGGGTACGGCATTGCCCGTCGCATCGAGGAGACGAGCAGGAATCGCCTTGCGCTGAACTACGGCACGCTGTATCCCGCGCTCCTGAAGCTCGAACAGGAAGGGTACATCAAGGCGGAGTGGCGCCAGTCCGAGAACAATCGGCGGGCCAAGTACTACGCGCTGACCGCCTCGGGCCGGAAGCAACTGGCTCGCGAGGCGCGAGCATGGAATGAAACCGCGGACCTGATTGCCGCCTTTCTCACGCCGCGGCGGGGGGAAACATGAACCGCATTCGTGCGTTACTCGCGCGCCTCCACGGATTTTTCTCCGGGCCTGGCGAAGACGACGATCTCCAGGACGAGATGCAGGCTCATCTCGAGATGGAAACCGCCGAAAACATCCGTCGAGGAATGAATCCGGACGAGGCACGTCGTGCCGCCATGCTCGCGTCAGGCGGATTGACGCAGGCCGCCGAGGCGGTCCGTGACCAGCGCGGGATTCCCGCCGTCGAAAGTCTCGTCGCCGACATCAGGTACGCGATGCGCTCCCTTCGACACAATCGCGCATTCACCGCGATCGTCGTCGTCACCCTGGCGCTCGGGATCGGCGCCAACACGGCCATTTTCAGCGTCGTTCGCGGCGTGTTGCTCAAGTCACTCCCGCACCGCGATGGCAGCCGCCTCGTATACCTGCGCCATTCCATGGACGGACCCGCGGGAGAGAACATCAGCTTCTCCGTTCCCGAGGTGCGCGGGTTTCGCGACGGCGCACAGTCGCTGGCGAACATCGCGGAGTTCTCCCAATGGTCGATGACGCTCCAGCGCGACGATGGCGCCGAGCGGATTCCCGTTGGACTCGTCACGGGCAACTACTTCGAGGTGATGGGACTCTCGGCAATCAAGGGCCGGCTCACTGGTCCTGGTGACGACGGACCGGGCGTACCGGCGGTCGCGGTGCTCACTCACGAAGGCTGGTTGAGGCGATTCGGCGGCGATTCCAGCATCGTCGGCAAGCAGTTGACCATGGACAAGAAGCCCGTCACGGTGATCGGCGTGCTCGAACCTGCGCCCTTCTTTCCCGGACGAGCGGACGCCCTGCTCAACATGGTGGCCAGCCAGCACCACCTGAGTGCGTTCATGGTCGAAGGTCGTTCGCACCGGATGACAGAGGTGGTCGCCCGGCTCGCTCCGGGCGCCAGCCTGAAACAGGCAAGGAGTGAAGTCGAGACGGTCTACACGCGCATGCGGAACGACTTCAAGGAAGCGTACAATCCCGCCGCGCACTTCCGGGTCGCCCTCATCCCATTCAGGCAGGTGATGGGCGAACGCGCGAGCCTGACGGTCTGGTTGCTCATGGCCGCCGCCGCCTTCGTCATGATCATTACCGCCGCGAACGTCGCCAACCTCACGCTCATGCGCGGTGTGCGACGCGAGCATGAACTCGTGGTGCGCGCGGCGCTCGGCGCCGGCTCGAGTCGCTTGCGGCGGCTGCTGCTCGTGGAGAACCTGTTCCTGGCCCTGGTGGGCGCCGCCTTCGGGATCCTCATCGCGATCGGCGGTGTCCGGTTGCTCACCTCGTTCGCCGAGCGGTATTCACCCCGCGCGAACGAG
The DNA here is from genome assembly GCA_035559475.1 of Gemmatimonadaceae bacterium. GTDB lineage: Bacteria > Gemmatimonadota > Gemmatimonadetes > Gemmatimonadales > Gemmatimonadaceae > JABWBJ01. The sequence continues at coordinate 810 of DATMBT010000443.1, read as the reverse complement.
ATCAGCCTCGACGCCACGGTCCTCGGCTTCACGTTAGGCCTTTCGGTGACCGTCGCGCTCCTCCTTTCGTTCCTCGCCACGCTCCCGAAAGAAGGCGTGTTCGGGTCATGGATCATGGGCGGCGCGAACCGGGTCAGCGGCGGCCTCCGGAAGCAGCGCCTCCAGCGTGGACTCGTGGTGCTGCAGGTCGCGGTGTCCGTCGTGCTGCTCGCCGGCGCGGGCCTGCTCACGCGCACCATGATCCGGCTCTCGGACGTCAGTACCGGCCTGAGGACCGAAGAAGTGCTCGGGATCCAGGTCCCCCTGCTCACAACCACGGAGTTGTTAGGCAACGCCGCCGCCGCGGACGCGGGCGCCAAGGACCGTTACGAACGTATCCGGCGCGAGCTGGCGTCCCTCCCTGGCGTCAGGGACGTGGGCGTTGGTTCGCCGATACCGCTCCGCTCTTCCGACGTGCGGTTCGACCTCAAGCTCGAGGACAAGCCCCCGGTTCCCGGCGAGACCACCCCACGCGCCGAGATGCGTACTGCCGATCCGTACTTCTTCCAGGCGGCGGGGATTCCAGTGCTCAACGGCCGCCCGTTCGCCGACACTGATCGGTGGGGCACGGCACGGGTCGTGGTGGTCAACCAGGCCTTCGCTGATCGATTCTTCCCCGGTGAGGATCCCCTCGGCAAACGAGTGGCGTTTACCGGCGAGGTGCTGAGGTTCAGCCCGATCAGCGGCGACTGGCGCACGATCGTCGGCGTGACAGCGAACACGCGGGACGGCGGCCTGGATGCCACGCCGCAGCCGGTGATGTTCCTGCCA
>DATMBT010000442.1:0-5517 GCA_035559475.1 Gemmatimonadaceae bacterium | reverse complement strand
ATGGGGTCAGACTCCATTTGCCCACACCTTGACCTCGCTCCTCATGCGCCAGCTTTGGGCAAATGGAGTCTGACCCCATTTACCCGCTCCCGTCGTTGTGGTGAAGGAGGGCCCGCGCGATCGCGACACCGGCGGCGCCGGCCGTCTCGAACCGGAGGATGCCAGGGCCTAACGACACCGCCAGGAACCCGGCGTTCTTCAGTTCCGCCTTCTCCGCTTCCTCGAGGCCACCTTCCGGCCCGAGTGCCAGCGTGATCGGCGATTGCGTGGTGACGCTGAACACCGGCGGACTCGCGGGATCGAGAATCAATCGCGTGCCGCCGGGTGGCGTCGCCGCAATCGCCCGGGTGAGCGATGCCTCCGGATAGATCTGCGGCAGGTGCGCGCCGCCGGACTGCTCGAGTGCCGAGATCATCCGCCCGCGCACCTTGGCGCCGAACATCGGTCCTTCGCCACGCGGGGTGACGCTGCGCGACCGGCGCCAGAGGACCGGGCGCCAGCTGGTGACGCCGAGCTCCGCGCTTTTTTCCGCAAGCCAGAGCATGCGGTCACGATCGGCCACCGGCACCATGAGGTGAACCTCGGGCAGCGGCGGCACGTCCTCCACCTCGCCGATTTCGACGGTCACGGAATCTTTCGCCTCGCGAACGATCATGGCCGTGCCGCGACGACCAGCGCCGTCCACCAGCGCGATCGTTGCGCCCGTACCGAGTCGCCGCACGCGAAGGTGGCGCGCCACAGACTCCCCGAGCGACACCTGCGCCCGGGGTTCAATGGGTGCCTCAGTCATGAAGAACGTCGCTAACGCCGCTGCACTAGTGCGCTCCACCAATCCTCCTCGACGTGGGCGTTTCGTAACTCCCATCCGGATGACTGCAGGCTGCTGACCACGGTGCCGTGTTCGCTCTCGAGAATTCCAGCCAGGATAGCGAAGCCCTGTGGCCGAAGGGCACTGGCCATCATCGGAAGAAGTTCCAGGATGACCGACGATATGATGTTAGCGGCAATGACGTCCACCGGCGCGATGACAGGCAACAGGACCGCCGCATCACCTTCGAGCGGGTGCACGATATCCCCCACATTGTTGCGATCGATGTTTTCCGCGGCGTTCGCCTGCGCCTCCGGGTCGATCTCGATGGCCCAGACGCGTGCCGCACCAAGCTTCGCAGCGGCGATGGACAGCACCGCACTGCCGGAACCGAGGTCCGCGACCGTCATGCCGGGCTTCACCGAGTGCTCGAGCATGTGCACCGCGCCACGGGTGGACGCATGGTCCCCGGTCCCGAAGGCCATGCCCGGATCGATGACGATCGTCTGGGCCGGATCCAGTCCTGTCGCGAGCCATGGCGGCGCGATCGTCAGCCTGCCTAACGTCACAACGCGCGCGTGGTCGCGCCACGCGATGGACCAGTCCACCGGCGTGGCCGGCTGGATGTCGAACGTGGCCACGGGGTCCACGGCGTGCACCGCCTCCGCCGCGGTGCGCGCACCGGCTTCATCGGGGAAGCTGGTGGCCAGCGCCGCACCGTCTTCATGGACGCCCTGCGCGCCAGCCGCGAAGAGCGCCGCTATTGCCTCGTCGCGGTGAGCGGAGGACTCAACGCGCAGGCTGAACCAGGTCACGCCCCGAGCGCTTCCCGCATGCGCGTCCAGAAGCCCTTCTCGCGCGCCTGACGCGGCGGTGACGCGGCGAGTTCGCCGAGTCGCTTCACCAGGGTGCGCTCCTCGTCGGACAGGGCTTCGGCGTCGGGCGTCCAGAGCTGTACGCGAACATGCAGGTCGCCGGTGCCGCCCCCGTTCACGCGCGGCAGGCCGCGACCACGCAGGTGCAGGACCTGCCCGCTCGCCGTGCCCGGTGACACGCGCATGCTCACCGTGCTACTCACCGTCGGGACCGTGACGTCGCCACCAAACACGAGCTGCGGGAACGTGACGAGCACCTCGCAATACAGGTCCTCGCCATCGCGCTCGAATCTCGGGTCTTCCTTCACATCGAACACCACGAGCACATCGCCACGCGGACCACCACGAGGTCCTGCATTGCCCACGCCGCGCAACGTCATGTATTGCCCGGTCGAAACGCCCGCGGGAATATGCACCGGCACGCTGTGTTCACCGCGAATGCGCCCTTCCCCGCGACACTTCTTGCACGCGGATGCAATGACCTGGCCTTCACCGTGACAGGTTGGACACGGCATCACGCTCACGAACTGCCCGAAGAACGAACGCTGCGCGCGCCGCACTTCACCCTGCCCGTCGCATGTCGTGCAACGTTGCGGCTTGGTGCCCGGCTCGTGCCCAGCACCGCCGCACTTGTCACACGGATCAAGGAGCTTGAGCGTGAACGTCTTCTCTGTGCCCGTGGAGACCTCGGCCAGCGTCAGTTCCACGGTCACTTTCACGTCCTGACCCGCGCGCGGACCGGACTGGCGTCCACCACCGCCGAACAGGTCGCCGAGGTTCGAGAACCCGCCGAAGTCGCGCATGAAGATGTTGAGCGCCTCGGAGAGGTCCACGTGGTGGAACCCGCCGCCGCCACCCTGCAGTCCGGCCTCGCCGTACCGGTCGTAGACCGCGCGCTTGTTCGGGTCGCGCAGGACGTCGTACGCCTCGGTCACCTGCTTGAACCGCTCCTCCGACTCCTTCGAACCGTTGTTCTTGTCGGGGTGGTGCTGCATCGCGAGCTTGCGATACGCCTTCTTGATCTCGTCGTCCGAAGCGCCGCGCGCGACGCCAAGGGCGTCATAGAAATCAGCCATGAGAGTGCGAAATGGTCAGTCGAGGAGGTCCGAAACGAGCAGTGATGTGTGCCTGACGAGTGCAACCACCTTCTCGTAAGGCATGCGGGTGGGCCCGATAACGCCGATGACGCCCGACAGCGCGCCGGTGCGATAGGCAGCCGTCACCATGGTCAGGTGGTCCAGTCGTGGATCACCATGCTCCGAGCCGATCGTTATGCTGATCCCGGGCGCCGTGCTCCGGCGCCGCAGGACCTCGGCCAGGTGTTCCCGCGTGTCCGTCAGCGCCAGCAGGCGGCGCATGCTCTCGCCGCTGGAAAACTCCGGTTGTTCCGCCAGGATCGACGCCTGCCCCAGCACGACGTCGTCGTTAGGGGCCGCGATCGGCAGGTCGAACAGCACCTCACCTTCCTGCACGAAGACATTGAGCAGCTCACGCGCGCCCCCCTGCGCCCTCGTGTCGCGCAGGCGCGCCGCGAGCGACGACCGGATGTCGCGGAGTGACAGGCCACTCAGGCGTTCGTTGAGCACCAGGCTCACTTCAGCGAGTGCGTCTTCCGCGATCTGACCCGGGACTTCCACGAAGATCGTTCGCACGGCGCCGCCACTCAGCGTCAGTACCAGCAGCAGCCGTTCTTCCGACGCTCGCACAACTTCGAGGCGTTGCAACACGGTCCGGTCGAGCCGGGGCCCAAGCGCCACACCGAGTTCCTGTGCGACGACAGACAAACTCTGGGCCGCCCGTCGAAGGATGGCTTCGATGGCCGAGCCGCCGCCTGAAATTTCTTCGGCCAGGCGCTCGGCTTCCTTCGCGGAGAGCTTTGCCGGCGCCATCAGCGAATCGACATACAGTCGATATGCGCTGTCGGTTGGAATGCGTCCGGCCGAGGTGTGCGGATGGAAGAGGTAGCCCTTCTCTTCCAGCTCACTCATCGTGTTCCGGATGGTGGCTGGTGACACCCCGAGACCAAACCGTCGCGAGATTGTGCGTGAACCGGCGGGCTCCGCTGTCTCGACGTAGCTCTGGATGACTGCTTCCAGAACGCGTCTCTCGCGTTCGGACAGCTCAGGAAACGGCATAAGTGTAAATCTACTAACGACTTCGGACGTCGGTCAAGTCAGCGACCAGCGAGTCGAGCCGGAGCCACCCTGAGGGGGTCAGATATCCCCTGTTGTTGTCCACGATTGCCCAACCGCGGCCCTGCCAACGGCCGAAGTCACCAGCGTTTGCGGGGTTGAGCCCCAAACCATTGGACGTGCGCAATCCGAGGTAGGCCTCCTCAATAGCGACCGCGTCTGTGTCGAGTGACTCGGTGCCTTCGACCGGATCCCGGCCCTCGAGCAGCATCTGAAGCCATGCGGCGTACTCGCGCGTGTTCCAGCGTCGCTGCTCGCCGTCAAAGCTGTGCGCCGACGGACCAAATCCGACGTATGGCACCCGCTTCCAGTACGCCGCGTTATGCACGGCGCGCCGTCCCGGGCGAGCGTAGTTGGAAACTTCATAGTGCTCGTAGCCTGCAGCCGTGAGCATTTCGTCGGTCGCCAGGAACTCCTCTTCGTAGCGTTCCTCGTCGGCATCATGCACCTGGCCGCGCTCACGCCATCGCTGCAGCGGCGTGTGGGGCTCCACCGTGAGCCCGTAGCAACTGATATGCGGCGGCGCGAGCTCGAGGGCTCGCATCACGTCATCGCGCCAGGAGCGATTCACTTCCGGCGGCAGTGCGAAGATCAGGTCGAGCGACCAGTCGTCGAATCCGGCGGTGTTCAGTGACTCGATGGCACGCACCGCCTGCGCCGCATCGTGCGTGCGGTGCATCCAGCGAAGGACGTCGTCGTTGAAGCTCTGCACACCCAGCGACACGCGCGTAACGCCAGCCGCACGCCATTCTGCGGCCGCGTCGGTGGAGACGTCTTCCGGGTTCGCCTCGATCGTGATCTCCGCGCCTGCTGCAGGCACAAACCGGGTTCGCACGAGATCGAGCACGCGCTTCACACCATCGGGACCAAGGCGTGAGGGCGTGCCGCCGCCGAGGTAAATGGTTTCGACCCTGGACGCCGGACCGTTACCCTGGCGTAGCTGGATCTCACGATCGAGCGCGTCGACGAAATCGCCGACGGGCACCGTGCGGCGTACCGCGATGGCGAAATCGCAGTACGAACAGCGTCGTGCACAGAACGGCACGTGCACGTAGACATGTCTCGCGTCCACGGGTGAAAGCTAGCCGACAGCCACCGCTCGACGCGCGTGCTGTCAGGCGCGATTCGCGAGCGTCACTTCACCCGCGGCGGTAACGAGCACGTCGCCCGCGAGTTCAAGGCTGGAGAGCGCCATCGCAAAGTCCCGTGGTTTCAGCCGGGTGCTGCGCGCGAGGTCCTCCACGTCCGAAGCACCCGCGCGGACCGCGTTGAGAATGGCGGCGTGCGATGGATCACTGGCCGGCGCCGTTTCCGGAGCCTGAGTCTGCGCTGGCGTACCCCTGGTCGTTTCGAGTCCGGCGATCGAGAGCACGTCCTCCACCTGCGCGATGAATGACGCACCTTCCGAGAGCAGCCGGTTGCTGCCCACATGTCGTGGTGAGTCGATTGGACCGGGAACCGCGGCGACTGTACGGCCCAGTTCGACCGCCAGCCGCGCGGTGATCAATGCGCCGCTCCGCTCCCCCGCTTCAATGACGATGAGCGTCTCCGAGAGCGCGGCGATGATGCGATTGCGTTTCGGAAACGCACCCAGCGTCGGCCGTGACCCAACTGGCGACTCTGCGACGATCAGTCCTTCAGT
>DATMBT010000441.1:0-7521 GCA_035559475.1 Gemmatimonadaceae bacterium | reverse complement strand
ATCGGGGCGAGTTCCGGTGCTCGCAGCGCCGAGAGCAGTCGGCCAATGACGGGAAGTCGCGCCGCGACGACGGGCTCGAAATCGTTGGACGCCACCGAGGCCACGCCGCGCCAGCTTGCCAGGCGTTCCACCGCCACGGTGCTCAGCGAGGCATCCCGACCCGACTCGTCCAGCCAGCGGTACGCGTCCGCGGTGTTCACGCCGACGCCCGGCACCACGAGCCACACCGGCCGGGAAGGAAGGGCAGGCAGGTATCGCAGCTGCTCGCCGTAGCCCGCGCCCAGGGCCAGCGCGGATTCCGATTGCGTAAGGAAGGGAACGTCCGCGCCTAACGTGGCAGCGATCTGCAGGAGGTCCGCCTCGGGCAGCGGTCGCGGATTCAGCGCGTTAAGAACACGCAGCACTCCGCCCGCGTCCGCGCTGCCGCCGCCCAGGCCGCCCCCGACCGGGATTCGCTTCTCGATCGTTATGCGGAAGCCATGTGGGAACCCGGTCGCTGCGCCGTAGGCCAGCGCCGACCGCCATGCCAGGTTCTTCTCGACCGGTCCGAGGCCACCGGCAGGGACGCGCCCCGACACATCCAGCGACCGACCCGCATCCGTGATGTCGACGGTGATGGTATCCGCCAAGGCGATCCGGCAGAACAACGTCTCGAGCTGGTGGTAGCCTGACGGCTCACGACCGAAAACGCGAAGGAAGAGGTTGAGCTTCGCCTGTGCCTCGACCCGCGCCCCGCTGGTCATCAGGGTTTCCTGTCCCCCGAACCGAGGTCTTTCAGGTGGAGCCCCATCTTCGCGAGATACCAGAAGCCGATGAGCGTGATCGGGATCCACCCGAGGATGTGGTAGCCTAACGCGTAGCTCACGGCCAGCGTGTTGTTGATCCCGTACACGGTCAGGGCAACCTTGGTGGCCGCCTCGAACGGACCGAAAAAGCCTGGCGCGGAGGGAGCGGCGACTGCCGCGGCGAGCAGGCTTTGCAGAAAGAAGGCGGCAGAAATGGGTGCTTCGATGCCCACGGCCTTGAAGGCCACCCAGAACGAGGTGCCATTAACGATCCACATCACCAGTGCCCAGAAAAACACGATCGCGGACCGCCTGACGTCGCGCAGGACGCCGAGTCCCGAGCCAAACGAAAGAAGGATCCCGCGACCGCGCTCCATGACGCGTGGCGCGCGATTGCCAAGGGCACGTTCCCAGAGCCGGACAAGGCGTTCCGGAAACATCGCGGCAAGCACGAGGATGACGAGCGCCGTAATCGCGACCGCCGCGCCAAGGAGCAGGAGGCGCGAGATAGACCAGCCGCCGACCGTAGCGCCAGGTGGAAATCCCGGCAGCGAAACCACGGCCAGCAGCAGGAGCAGCACGACCAGGGTGTCGAATACCCGGTCTACGACCAGTGAGGCCAGGGCGGCGGAAAACCTGACCTTCCCCGTCTCCCGCGAGATGACGTACGCTCGCGCGAGTTCCCCCGCGCGGGCCAGCGCAACGTTGTTCACCATCATGCCAATGGCGGTTGCTCGCCAGAGCGGACCAAAGGGAATACGCCCGGCACTGGGCTCGAGGATGTAGTGCCAGCGCCAGGCGCGAATCGGAAAGGCGAGAGTGGCAAGTCCGGCGGCCAGCACGAAAAGCGCCAGGTTCGATTCCCGCAGGACGCTCCAGATCTCACCAAACGATTCGTTGCGCAGCGTCCACCACAACAGGGCAACGCTGATGGCTACCCCGAGGATGCCGCGCCAACCGATTTTCATTCCGCCCGGGCCAGGTCCAGCAGGTCGTACAACTCGTGGAGGGTCTCGGGATCGGTCGCGCCGCGTGTCCTCAGTTCGTCGCGCAGCGCGCGAGCGCGGTCGAGCGCCGCGGCTCCGCGGTACACCAGGCTTTCAATCGGGACAATGGCGTCGTCGTCCACGCGCGTGGGCTCGATGAGGGGCATGTCCTCCAGCGACGCCAGTTGCGTCAGGCTCTCATCCAGCATGTCACGCAGCGCCCGACCTGAGCGCGGCGAGGGCGATGCCGCATACCCTGCCTGACGAGTCACGGGCACCTCGGTGGGCGTCGTCGCCGCCGGCGTCCATCGGCTGCGCTCTCGTACCGCGAGGCGGCTCTCCATCTCCTCGAGCGCAATGCCGGACGTCGTCAGGACCTGCGCCAGTGACTCGATGGCATCCAGCGCGGCGTCGTCGAACGGTTCCTGGATCGCGGCGTCAGAGACGATGGACGCCACCTGCTGGGCGCCGTAGCTGCGGGCAAATTCGTCGAGCCGCTCGAGGTGACCCTTGAGGTCACGACGGACCCGCTCGCGTGTGAACGAGTCGTGGGCGACTCGTGCTTCCGCGACCAGTCGTCGCAGGTGTTCGGCGCGCGTCACGACCTCTTCACGGAAACGGGCTTCGACGGTGCGGCTGAGTGCCGTCCCACGCTTGACGAGGTGCGGGCCCTCGTCCGTGTAGAACAGTTCCTCGATGCGCACGACTGGTGTTTCGCGCGCCATCGGCGCTGGAGCGGTGTTGGCGGCGGCCCTGGCGAATCGATCGACTTCGGGGGCGGTGCTCTCGAAACGACCGCGGGCGCGAAGCTCGGACGACGCAAACCGGAACACTGACGCCGCGGCCGTCAGGAGCGACGTGTCAGACTCGCGAAGCACGGCGTCGGGAGCCAGTTCACGCAACGTGCGTTCGATCGCGTCGGCGACTTCGCCCAGCGGAGGATGATCGGCCACACCCGCGATCCCGCGCAGGCTCCTCAGCCGATTCACGATGTCGTTGACGATGCCGCGTGAATCCGGCGTGTCCAGGAAGTTCTGCAGGTCCGTGGCAATCGCCGAAGCCTGCAATGCAATGAAGATCGGCGTGGTGCCGGCCGTTGGAGTCAGCGACGGCGTGACGCGGGTTGCCGGAAGGAATGCGCGCAGCGATCGCAGGCGATCGGCCGCGTCCCGGTCGTCTTGCGGACTGGCTGACTTCACGAAGTGGCGCAGGTCTCCAATCGCGTCTGCCAGGTCGCGCCGCAGGTGTCCTGACCAATCGATCTCACCGTCCCGCACCGCGTTCCCGAGCCGCTCCATCACCAACGCGATCTCGGACACTCGTGGCACACGTGCCATCGTCGCACTGCCACGGAGGGCGCGCGCCGCCGCCACGAAGGCGCCCGCATCGAAGTCTCCACTCCGCCCAGCCAGCAGGTCCTCGAGCGTATCGAGGTATTCACTGGCTTCCGCGTGAAAAAATCGCAGCAGTTCGGGCGAGGTCATCAAAACTTCAGGGTCGAGGGTCGGGGGTCGAGGGTCGAGAGTGCCGGCCAAAGCAAGGTGCGGCGAGCCGAGTCAAATTAGGCGCCGGCCATCATGCCGGTCCAGCGTCGCGGCCCCGCTTCATCGCATTGCGCATTTCGCGCACCGCCTCGCCAATACCCACGAACACTGAGCGCGACACGATCGAATGACCGATGTTCAGCTCCTCGACTTCGGGAATGGCAGCCACGGGCCCAACATTGCGTACCGTTAATCCATGGCCAGCGTGCACGGCGAGTCCGAGCTTTGCTCCCTGCGCCGCCGCGTCGAGCAGCGCGCGAACCGTGGTCGGATCCCCGGGGTGATGTGCATAACGACCGGTGTGCAGCTCGATCGCGTCCGCGCCAGCGTCATGCGACCGCGAAACGGAATCGGGATCGGGATCGATGAACAGGCTGCACCGGATTCCCGCCGCGCGGAGGCGTTCGACGCCGCGCGCCAGCCGCGTGGGGTCGTGGCGGACATCGAGTCCACCTTCGGTCGTGACTTCCTCACGCCGCTCCGGCACGATCGTCACCTCGCGTGGCCGCAGCCGCAGCGCCAGTTCGAGGATCGGTTCGGACAGCGCCATCTCGAGGTTGAGCACGGTGCGTACGCCAGCCGCGATGCGCTCGATGTCGGCGTCCTGGATGTGCCGTCGGTCTTCCCGGAGGTGCGCCGTGATCCCGTCGGCCCCCGCGTCCTCGCAGAGCAACGCGGCTTCGAAGGGATCCGGTTCGTCGGCCCGGCGTGCCTGACGAATGGTGGCGACGTGATCGATGTTGATGAACAAACGCTGATACGCGGCGTACATGTGTCAGTTGGGTGTGCTGGCTGGCAGGCTCCGCCTGTTGATCCCCCGGCGGGTCGCCATTACGTTCGCATTCAAACTGGCTCGGAGCCGTCTGTGAAGAAGTGGTGCCTGTTGGCAATCGTTGCAATCGCCTGTAGCAAGAACCCATCGATGGGTTCTTCGCTCACGGGCGCTCCCGCACCACGCGACGCGGTCACGAACTTCATGGGCGCGGTGAAGTCGCAGGACCTGCAGGCCATGGGCGCCATCTGGGGAACAGAGCAGGGCGCAGCGCGCGATCACATGGAGCGAGCGGAGCTCGACAGGCGCCTGATCATCCTGCAGCAGTGTTATAACCACGACCGGGCGCAGATCCTTGACGACCGCGTGGGTTCCACCCCGAACGAACGCGTGGTCCGCGTCCAGGTCACACGCGGCAACCGCACCAAGACGCCTGAATTCAAGGTCGTCAAAGGGCCATCGAATCGTTGGTATGTTGCGGACACCGATTTCCCGACGGTTCAGGGCGAGTTCTGCGCGAAGCAGCCATCAGAGCGCTGAGTCCGAGCCAAGCTGGTTTCTACCCTTCGGTAAGCTCAACAAGGATCCCGCCTGTCGATGACGGGTGCAGGAACGCGATGCGCTTACCCTCGGCTCCCAGTCGCGGCGTTTCGTCGATCAGGCGCATTCCCGCCTGCCGGCACCTGGCCAGCGTCCCGTCCAGGTCATCGACTGAAAAGCAGATGTGATGGATCCCGGGCCCGCGTTTTTCTATGAAACGGCCAATGGGCGAATCGGGCTTATCGGCCTCCAGGAGCTCCACAAGGGACTCCCCGGCCATAAAGCCACTTATCCGGGCCCCATCGCTGTCGGCCAGCTCAGCCTCAGACATTCCGAGGACATTGCGATAGAATGAATGCAGGTCGGCAGCAGACCTGACCGCGAGGCCCACGTGCGCAATCCGGGTCCCACGGCGGGGTGTATCCGACATCAGTCTCGCGCTCCGGTTGTCGGTGCGCGCGGAAACTAAGTCCCAACCAGCCGACGGGCACAGACCCGCTCGTGCGGAGGCAAAACGCATGTCGATGGCAAGCGCAGTTACCGACGAGAACTTCGAAGGCGAAATCGAGAAGCACACCGGACTGGCCGTGGTGGACTTCTGGGCCGCCTGGTGCGGGCCGTGCCGCATCATCGCCCCGATCCTCGATCAGCTCGCGACCGAATATTCCGGCAAGGCGAAAGTGGCAAAGCTCGATGTGGACGCGAATATCCGCACGGCGACCCGCTTCAACGTCCGCTCGATCCCGATGGTGATTTTTTTCAAGGACGGCAAGGTCGTGGACCAGGTGATCGGCGCCGTGCCCCGTCCGGTCCTCGAGGAGAAGTTCAAAAAGCACGCGGCGTAATTCCCCGGAGCTGACATGCCGAGTCAGTCAGCCGGGGGCGGTGCCCAGAGGGGGGCGACGCTCTACATCGTTGCCACCCCGATCGGAAACCTCGGCGACATGACACAGCGCGCGATCGAGACACTGCGAACCGCCGATCTGGTGCTCGCGGAAGACACACGGAAGACTCGTGTCCTCCTCGAGCACTTCAACATCAAGGCCCGTCTTGTCGCCGCGCACGCCCACAACGAGGCGAGCACGATACCTCTCGTGCTCGAGCGACTGGGCCAGGGGGACAACGTGGCGGTGGTGACGGACGCGGGCACGCCGCTCATCTCTGACCCAGGCAGCAGGCTCGTTCAGGCCGTGAGAAGCGCCGGATACCATGTGTCTCCAATCCCCGGTGCTTCCGCGCTCACCGCTGCCCTTTCCGCCGCTGGACTCGACACAACACGTTTCACCTTCCTCGGCTTCCTCGCGCGGTCAGGGCGGGAGAGACAGGAAGTGATGGACCTGGTGACCACGCTGCCACACACGGCGGTGCTCTACGAAGCACCCAACCGTGTTGCCGATACGCTCCACGACCTCTCTGAGGCCGGCTCCGCAGGACGCCGTTGTGTGGTCGCCCGGGAGATGACGAAAATCTTCGAGGAGTTTCGCGAGGGAACGGTCGAGGAACTCGCTGCGTATTACGCTGACAGCCCCCCACGGGGTGAGGTTGTTATTCTCCTTTCGGGGGCGGAACCTAAACCGTTCAACGAGGATGAGTTGCGGATTCGCGTGAAAGCTTTGCGTGAGGCCGGTTTGTCGGCGAAAGACGCGGCCTCCCAGGTCGCGTCGGAGACTGGCGTTGCCCGAAACACGCTTTACCGGATGGCGGTGAAATCGTGATGCCGTTTCGTCCCGCGGCTGCGCTCCTCGCGCTCGCACTCGCATCGTTCGGACCCGCGCCCAGGGCGGACCTCACCATTGCGCGGCTACAGTACGACGGCGGCGGCGACTGGTATGCGAACCCATCCAGCCTTCCAAACCTTCTCAAGGCCATCAACGAGCGAACGAGCCTGAAGGTCGAGCCAACCGAAGCACGCGTCAAACTCACGGACGATCGACTCTGGGACCATCCGTTTCTCCACGTCACCGGCCACGGCGTCATCAAGTTCTCGGACGCCGAGGTTGTCCGACTTCGAGAATACCTGAATCGCGGCGGCTTCCTGCACGTGGACGACAACTATGGCCTGGACGAGACTTTCAGGAAGGAAATCGCGCGCGTCTTTCCGGATCGTCCCTTGGTAGATGTGCCGCTTTCGCACCCGGTCTATCATATCGTATACGACTTTCCCGCCGGTCTCCCGAAGGTGCACGAACACGATGGGAAGCCTGCGCGTGGATTCGGCATTTTCATCGGGAACCGTCTTGCGGTCTTCTACAGCTACGAGAGCGACCTTGGAAATGGCTGGGAAGATCCGGGCACCTACAATGATCCCGCTGCCCTCCATGAGGCGGCGCTGCGCATGGGTGTGAACCTGTTCGTCTACGCGGTAACCAGCAGGACAGGCACATGAGTCTCATCGAGCTCATCGAACGAGAACGCCGAGCACTGGCGCGCCTCCTGAACGCGTCAGGTGCGACGCTGGTCATCGGTGCGGTGGGCGCCCTCCTGGCTCTTGGGGCCCTGGCACTCGGCTCGGCGCGCTGGTTGTCGCTCCCGCGCGTGGTGCCATTTCTCGCGTGGGGCGGTGCAATAGCGCTCGTAGTCGCCGCTTTCCGGGTTCTCGCGGTGCTCCGCACTCGAATGGCAACGCTTCCGGGTGTAGCGGGGCAGATCGAGCGGGAACGAGCGCTGAGGGACGGGTCCATTCGCGGCACCATGGAAGTTGCCGCGACGGGATCGCTTGGCAGGCTCGGTGCGGAATCGATGGCGAAGCGGCTCGCGGAGTTCGGGCACAAGCCGTTGGCGCCTTCACTGCGGCGACGGATGTTCCGCTGGTTCGGCGTGGGCTTGATTGCGGCAGCCGGCGGTGCGGCCGCCCTCGTTGTCGGAACAGCGACGGCGCCTGACGGGTGGGCCGC
>DATMBT010000440.1:0-5214 GCA_035559475.1 Gemmatimonadaceae bacterium | reverse complement strand
GAGCCGCGTTTGTGATCACGGCGTTTTCTGCGACCATCCTGCACGATACGGCTGCTGCACAGGCGCCGGTCAATCTGAGTCCGCCTCGCGACTCAGCAGCCCGGATGGACTCTGCGGCGGCAGCCGACAGCAACGATCTCGTTCCACTTTTTGGATGGAAAGACGCCGCGATCGGTGCAGGTTTTGTCGTGGCGACAATCGCACTCTTTCAGGTTGACCGGCACGTCGCTATCCAGTCACAGGACGAAGTCACGCAGGCGAACCAGTTCCTGAAGAGTGTGACCAAGCCGTCAGAATTCCTGGCGTACCCGGGCGGCCTGGCTATCGAGGCCGGCCTTTATGCCGTCGGACGTTTGACCAATCATCCGCGCGCGGCCGAAGTGGGCTGGCATAGCGCCGAGGCCATCATTTTCGCCACCGCGACGACCAACGTGCTCAAGAAAGTTGTGGGTCGCGCTCGACCGTATGTCTCCGGCGACCCGCATGACTTCAAGTTCTTCGGCGGTATCAGCGCGGGCCATGACCGAAGTTCCTTCCCCTCCGGTCACACCTCAACCGCGTTTGCCTTTGCGGCGTCAGTCGCGACCGAATCCCGGACGAAATGGCCGGACAAGTGGTGGTCTCAGTGGGCGATCCCGGTGGCCGTGTACAGTGGTGCGACGGTCGTGGGCGTCTCACGACTCTATCACAACCAGCACTGGGCCAGTGACGTGGCGCTGGGAGCCGCGATCGGGACGTTCAGCGGGATCAAGGTGATCCAGTGGGCCCACGATCACCCCAAGAACGCGCTCGACCGGATCATGCTTGGTACGCAGGTCACTCCCACGGCCAGCGGCGGGATGATGCTCACCTGGAACCGCAAGTTTCACTGACCTAACGAGATCTCTTATTGGGTCCTGTCACTCCGCGGGGCGGCGTCCCGTTGGCGCAGTTCACCGGGGAACGGTTCCACCATTCCCTCGGCCAACGCCGCGCGGCTCTTCTCCTCCATCGCGCTCCGCTTTGCGTGCCGTCCCAACAGGGCGCCCGCGCCGAGTAACCCCGCTGCTCCCAGGAACGTCAGCTTCACCATCGCGACCTGGACTATCCAGTCGGGAAGGTTCAAGAAGCGACCATCGATCGCCCACACACCGACGCCAGCGACGCCGATGGTGGCGCCGAGGATCAGCAGGATTCGGGACAGCTTCGATTCAAGCATTGCGACATGGGCCCTGCAGGGCTCGAACCTGCGACCGTTGGATTATGAGTCCACTGCTCTAACCAGCTGAGCTAAGGGCCCGACGAACAAAAGATAGAGGCCAGAGGCCAGTGGCCACAGGCCACAGGAAGCCCTGACTATCCCTCGTGGTGGTGCTTCCAGGCCTCGATGATCTCCTCGGGTGACACCGTGGCTGCGCCCAGCTTTCCAACCTCCACCCCCGCGGCGTAGTTCGCGATCAGCGCCGCCTCATACGGGTTCGCGCCAGCCGCTAACGACGTCGCGAGATAGGCCGTCACGGTGTCGCCTGCGCCTACCACGTCGTACACCTCGCGTGCCGTGGTCGGGATGCGTCGGACCTCGCCGTCCTTCGCGACCAGCGCCATCCCCTTCTCGCCTAACGTGAGCAGGAGGTGCTCGACGCCGAGTCGCTCGAACGTGGCCGGCAGTGCACCGGCGTCGTCGAGGCTGAGGGTGGCGCCGAGTGCGGACTCCAGTTCCCGCCGATTGGGCTTGAAGATCGTCGCGCCTCGATAGGCGAAGAAGTTCCTGAACTTTGGATCAACGACCGACGGGATGCCGCGTTGTGTGGCCGCCTCGATAGCGGCGGTGATCACCGCCGGCACCAGCACGCCCTTGTTGTAGTCCTCCAGCACGAGCGCGTCGGCCTTCGCCAGCAGCGGCAGCAGCGTATCGAGCAAACGTTGCACGTCGCGGCCGGGCAGGTCACCGTCGTCCTCCTCGTCGAACCGCAACATCTGCTGGGCTCGCGCGACCACGCGTGTCTTGCTGGTCGTCGGACGCCTGGTGGTGATCACGGAGCTGCTGTCGGCCCCGATGGCCTCGAGCATGGCCCGGAGGCGGACCCCGGCGGAGTCCGTCCCGGCGGCGCCGACCAGGGTCACCCTGGCGCCCGCCGCGGCCACATTCTGCGCCACGTTCGCTGCCCCGCCCATTGCATAACGACGGTCGCGGACGCGAACGACGGGGACCGGCGCTTCGGGCGAGATGCGTTCGACGTCACCGCCGAGGTAGACGTCGAGCATGGCATCGCCAACCACGACGATACGCTTGTTCCGCATGCCCGTGAGCAGGTGGGTTAACCGCTTTCGGGTGATCCGGTCACGCATTTTTGGCATGGCATAACTTAAGGATGTCAGAGGTCGGTTGTCAGAAGTCGGAAATGACCCGCGATCATCATCTTTTGCAGTTTATCCGACATCTGACATCCGACATCCGGGTTATCTTTACTGCACTCATGGACCAACTCAGCCTCGACGTCCTGGTTACCCGCGGTACTCACGTGGAATCCCGGCACCTCGTACACGCCGCGATCTTCGACGCCCATCACGGGCTTATCGCCACGGCGCGGAACCCGAACGAAGTCGTGCCCTGGCGGTCGTGCGCCAAGCCGTTCCAGCTCATGCCGCTCATCGCGGCCGACGGCATCGAGAAACTCGGCTGGGGCGACGACCAGATCGCGCTGGCGTGCGCGTCGCACGGCGGCGAACCGGAGCACGTGGCCATCGCCTCGCAGATGCTCCTCGACCTCGGCCTCGAGGAAGGCGACCTCGCGTGCGGACCACACGACCCCATGGCGCGTCGCGGTGCAAAATTCCTGCGCGACTCCGGGCTATCGCCCACTCGCCTGCATAACAACTGTTCCGGCAAGCACGCTGCGATGCTCGCGCGCGCGAAGCTCGCCAAATGGCCGACGCAGGATTACGAAAGGCTCGGGCACCAGGTCCAGGACTCCTGCCTGGGAACGGTGGCTGCCTGGACCGGCGTTCCGCGCGAGAAGGTCGGCTGTGCGGTCGACGGCTGCGGCGTCGTGGTATTCATTCTGCCGCTCGATGGCATGGCGGGTGCGTACGCGCGACTGGCGCGTGACGCCCGGGCTGGGGCGGAGATTCCCGCGCGCATCACGAGCGCGATGAGCACGCGTCCGTTCCTCGTCGGCGGAACTGATCGCTTCGACACGGTCCTGATGGAAGAAACCGATGGTCGTGTGCTCTCGAAGATCGGTGCCGAGGGTGTACACTCAGCGGCCGTGCTCGACCGCGGGATCGGGATCGCGCTCAAGGTCGAAGACGGGGCGACACGCGCCCAGTATCCCGCGTTGCTGCGGATCCTGCAGTGGCTCGACGTGCTGCCGGAAGCGATGCCGCAGCGGCTGGTCGAGTTTGCGACACCGCGCATTCGCAACACGCGCGGTGAGTGCGTGGGCGACGTGCACGTGATTGCGGCATGACCTGCGTGGAATTGATGGCGCACGCGTTCACAGGATGACGAACCCGTCGTCGTCCCGTGTTACGGTAGCGGCCCTGGGCGACGAAGAGCGAGCGCTCGTAAGGCTCGCCGCGGTCATCGCCGCCGGAAGTGAGGCCGATATCCGCACGGAACTGGCGCGCGCCCAACAGGACGCGCGCGTAGAGTGGCTCGAGGAGGTCATCCTGCAGTCGTACCTGTTTGCCGGTTTTCCACGCACGCTGAACGCGGCCCGCGAGTGGCGTCGCGTTTCGGGTCGTCCCGCGCCCTTGACCGACGACGGCGAGCATCTCGATCGCGCCGATGAATGGCGCCGCCAGGGCGAAGAGACCTGTGCCATCGTGTACGGTCCGTTCTATGACCGGTTGCGCGTGAACATTCGCGCGCTGCACCCGGCGCTGGACGCGTGGATGATCGTCGAGGGTTACGGCAAGGTGCTGTCCCGTCCGGGCCTCGACCTCGCGCGCCGCGAGTTGTGCATCGTGGCCGCCTGTGCCGCGTCACGACAGGAACGGCAACTGCACTCGCACCTGCATGGGGCACTGCACGCGGGTGCCTCGGAGTCCGCCATCACCGACACGTTAGGCGCGGTCGCGAGCCTCGTCTCGGCGGACGACGCGGCCAGACACCGGATGCTCTGGGCGCGGGTGCAGGGGGCGGCCGATGTTCATTGATAAAGTCGTCGTTTATGTGAAGGCGGGCACTGGTGGTTCCGGCGCAACGTCCTTCCGCCGGGAAAAGTTCGTGCCCATGGGCGGGCCCGATGGCGGCGAAGGAGGCCGTGGCGGGGACGTCATCGTTCGTGGCGATCGCAACCTGGCGACGCTGCTCGACTTCACGTACCGCGACCGCTGGGAAGCGGAGCGCGGCGACCACGGCGAGGGTTCGAACAAGACCGGTCGCTCGGGTGGCGACGTCGTCCTCCCTGTGCCTCCGGGCACCGTCATCCGTGACCACGAGACGTCGGATTTCATCTGCGAGATCCTTGAGGATGGCGAGGAGTTCATCGTCGCCAAAGGCGGCCGCGGTGGGAAGGGAAACGCGTGGTTCGTGAGTTCCACGCACCAGTCGCCGCGCGAATGGGAACCCGGGCGCGAGGGCGAGGAGCGCAAGCTGGACCTGGAGCTCAAGCTCATCGCCGACGTGGGACTGGTCGGGATGCCTAACGCCGGCAAGAGTACGCTGCTTTCGGTAATCTCCAGGGCCACTCCAAAAATCGCCGACTATCCGTTCACCACACTGTCGCCGAACCTGGGCGTGGTGCAGCTGACGGACCACCGCACGTTTGTCGTCGCCGACATCCCGGGCATCATCGAGGGCGCCTCGGAGGGGAAGGGACTGGGGCTGCAGTTCCTGCGGCACATCGAGCGCACGCGCATCCTGGCGTTCCTCATCCCAATCGATGCCGTGGACTGGCAGGCGGACTTCGACCAGCTCCGTCGAGAAATCGCCTCGTATTCGAGCGAGCTGGCGGAGAAGCCCTACTGCGTCGTCTTCACGAAAATGGACCTCCTCGGCGAAGACTACCTCCCACCGATCGAGACGCCGGGGTCCTTCGGGTCGTACGCTGTCAGCGCGCCTGCACGCACAGGACTGGAGCCGCTGCAGGCCGCGTGGTGGTCGGAACTGCTGCGAATCCGCCGGGACGCCGAGCGGCGTGAAGACGCGGCGTTCCCCTGAGGACGCGCAGCGCGAGGGCATCGCCTTCGCCCTGCTGCATGGGATTGGAGGGGCGGCGTTCAGGAAGG
>DATMBT010000439.1:0-3940 GCA_035559475.1 Gemmatimonadaceae bacterium | reverse complement strand
ATGGAGCGAGTGCCTGAGTTGCCTGACGCAAAACCCTGGGAGAAAGCGTGTGCGAAAGGGTGGGAAGGTGTGATCGCCAAGCGTCGCGATTCTACGTACGAACACCGTCGCTCGAAGCAGTGGCTGAAGATGAAGTGCGAGCTGACGGCGGACCTCGTGGTCGGCGGCTTTACCGATCCACAACGCACACGCGTCGGGCTGGGCGCGCTGCTGGTCGGGTATCACGAGGGCGCGGACTTCGTGTATGCCGGGAAGGTTGGCACCGGGTTCGACCATGCGTTGCTACGAGAGCTCCGCGCGCAGTTCGATGCCACTGAAATCCCCAAGCCTCCATTCACGGTCGCCACCGGGCTGCCCCGCGTTCGCGCTCACTGGGTAAAACCTGAGGTCGTGGTCACCGTCGCGTTCATCGAGTGGACCGTGCACGGCAAGCTGCGGCATTCGCGCTTGTTAGGCATCCGGACGGACAGGTCGCCCCACGAGGTCACGAGGCCACCCTCGTGATCACGATCACGCATCCCGAGAAAGTCCTCTTCCCGGACGACGGCATCACCAAGGGGG
The DNA here is from genome assembly GCA_035559475.1 of Gemmatimonadaceae bacterium. GTDB lineage: Bacteria > Gemmatimonadota > Gemmatimonadetes > Gemmatimonadales > Gemmatimonadaceae > JABWBJ01. The sequence continues at coordinate 3,379 of DATMBT010000439.1, read as the reverse complement.
AGCTCGCCGCCTACTATGAGGCGATCGCGCCCATCATGCTGCCGCATCTCACCGGCCGCCCCGTCACGATGGAGCGCTTCCATCGGGGCATCGGTGAGGAAGGCTTCTTTCAGAAATCAGTGCCGAAGGGACCTGAGTGGCTCGAACGGGTGGAGGTGCCAAAGAAGGGAGGCACGGTCCACCATCCGCTCGTGAACGACGCGAGATCGCTCCTGTGGCTCGCCAACCAGAACTGCATAACGCCACACGTCTGGGCTTCGCGAGTCCCGCGCCTGCAGTTCCCGGATGTGTGCGTGTTCGACCTCGACCCGATGCGCGATGAGGCGGGGCCGCTGCGCGAGGCTGCTCTCGCGCTGCGTGACCTGCTGTCCGAGCTCGGCCTGCCAGCCTGGGTGAAGACCAGCGGCTCGAAGGGCTACCACATCGTCACTCCGCTCGACGGAAAGTCGAATGCCGGGGAGGTTGCATCGTTTTCGCATGCGGTCGGCGCCGTGCTCGTTGCGCGTCACCCGCGCACACTGACGCTCGAGTTCAGCAAGGAGGATCGCGAAGGACGCATTTATGTGGATACCGGCCGGAATCACCCACCGGCAACGTTTGCAGCGGCTTACGCCGTGAGGGCGCGGCCGACGGCGCCGATTTCCGCGCCCTGCACGTGGCCCGAGATGGAGAGCGGCGAAGTGAGTCCTACCACGTTCACGCTGCGAAACATGGAAAAGCGCGTGAAGGCGGTGGGTGACCTGTGGGCAGACATGGCCCAGCACGCGCAATCGCTGAAATCCGCGATCGCCGCGTTGAAACGCGCGTGAGCTTCACTACTTCAAAACACTATTAACGCAGAGTGCGCAGAGGATCGCAGAGGGATCGTTCCGAATGAAAGCCTCGCTGAATGTCTCCGGGTCCTGGCTCGGCAGCCTTTTTTGGTTTCACCTTTTTTTTTGCTCACTATTTCAAAACACTTCCGCGCGTAACTGCTTCGCGATATCGCGGAGGGGCCATGCAGGCTCCGATCTCCTCTGCGAGCCTCGGCGTTCTCTGCGTTCAAAGTCTTTTGCCGTGAAATCGTGAACTGCTTCGGGGCCCTGTCGCACAGACCTACTCGAACATCTGCGTCGGATCAGCCGCTGAGAGGTCGCAGAGGAACGCGCCGAGCCGTTCAGTGACGGCCGCAAAGTAGGCACTGCCTTTCGTGGCGGTCGACTTCGCGGGATTGCCGACGCCAGTGTCGTCAGTGACCTGGCTCCACGGGCGCGGCATCCACGCCCACCCTTCACGGAACCCACTGATGCGGTGAGTGCGAGCACGTCCGGGGCCCGCGGAATCCACGGGGCGCACCAGGTCTGGCCGCAGGTGAAGCATGACACTTGTCTCGAGCTCTCCGGCGTGGTCACCCGGCTCGTCGAAATGGGCTGATGGAGGAACGACCTGGTACCAGTTCACCTGGACGAGCAACAAGGGCGTGGATGGCTGCAACTCGCGTATGACCTGCTTGAAATCGTTGCCACCGTGCCCGTTCAGGATCACGAGCTTCCTGATGCCGTGGTGCTGCAGCGACGGGAACAGGTCGCGCAGCACTGCGGCCTGCGTGCTCGGCATCATGTTCAGGCAGAACGGCAAGTCACGTTGCCCGGTGTTGACGCCGAACGGCACCGTCGGGAGAACGAGCACTCGTGCGCCGCGATCCCACGCAATTCCCGCCGCGGCGATCGCCACCGCCTCGCTCTCGTAGTTGTCTGTGCCGTACGGGAGATGGCGATTGTGCGCCTCCGTCGCCCCCCAGGGCAGCACCGCGACCTCGAAGCGCGCTTCACCAACCTGCGGCCACGAACACTCGGCGAGAACGTATGGGCGCGGTAAATTCGGGTCCGTCAACTCACGCCCTTCGGCTTCGTGTAGGTGTCGAGCCAGCGGAGCTCGTTGATCATCCGGTGAACGACGTTCCATGATCCGCTGATGCTGTGCGGCATTCCCTTGTACTGGATCACCTTCGCCGGGACGCCGTTCTTCTTCAGCGCGACGAACATCTGCTCGGCCTCGGAGTACGGCACGCGCTGGTCCACTTCACCGTTGATGAAGAGCGTCGCGGCCTTCGCCCTCCCGGCGTACGTGAGCGGCGACTGACGAATCATGATGTTGCGCGCTTCCTCTTCCCAGGGCTTCCCGAAAAACTCGGTTTCCTTGGTGACGGCGATATCCGCCGTGCCGTAGTCGCTCACCCAGTTCACGATGCCCGCGCCGACTGCGGCGGCCGCAAAGCGCTCCGGGTATTTCACGATGAGCCAGTTGCTCATGAAGCCACCGTACGAGTGACCGATGGTGGCGACGCGGTTGCGGTCAATCGGATAGCGGGAAATGACGTGGTCGATGCCGGCGATGACATCCTCGCCGTCCCTGTCTCCCCACGCTCCCCACGTTCCCCAGAGGAACTTCTCGCCGTAGCCGGTGGAGCTGCGGAAGTTCACGGTGAGCACGAAGTACCCGTTCGCGGCCAGGTACTGGTTCTTGAAGTCGAAGCTGTACCCCACCGCGCTGTGCGGTCCGCCGTGGTTGTTCACGACGAGCGGATATGGACCGCTGCCGGCCCGATATCCGTCAGGCGCGATGAGCCAGCCCTCGATCATCGTGCCGTCCTTGCTCGGATACCGCACCCGTTCGCCGCGGCCGAGTGCGACGGATGAGGTGAAAGGCTCGTGCACGCGCGTGAGCTGTCGCTCGTTGTTTCCGTCGATGTCCGCAACGTGGATTTCGGCCGGGCCTTCGATCCGCCCGACCGTGAACGCCAACTTTGTCATCGCGCGATCGAACGACGGCGCGTTCACCCGGCGCTCGCCCTTCGTTACCTGCTCGACTTCGCCGCCGGCAGCGTTCACGCGGAACAGGTGCGTCGTGCCGCCGACACCACCGCTGAAGTAGACGTATCGACTATCGGGGCTCCAGCGCGGGCTGGTCGGCAGGTAATCCCAGTTGGCGGTGAGCACCCGTTCTGCGCCACCCGCCGCAGGGATCAGCACGAGGTCAGTCGCGCCGCCGTGGTTCATTTTCTTCGCGATGACGACGTCGGTCGAGATCTGGTGCGTGCTGAGGATCCAGCGACCGTCCGGCGAGAACTGTGCGCCGTTGTGTTCGTGGTCGCCGTCAGTCGTCAGGCGGCGCGTGATCCCGTCGGTCGTGACGGTCCAGACCTGCGGCGCGCCGTACTGGCGTTCATTGCGATACTGCGAGTCCGCCGTGAACGCGAGCGCCGTGCCGGCGTCGTTCCAGTTCGTTCCGCCAGGGCGTAGTCCCAGGTGCGTGAGTTGACGTTCCCCTTCACCGGCCACGAGGACGATTTCCTGCGGCGGGCTGACGTACGGGTCGGCGCTGTTAGGCACCGGGAACG
>DATMBT010000438.1:0-6398 GCA_035559475.1 Gemmatimonadaceae bacterium | reverse complement strand
CGTTCGACCTCGGGTCAAAGGTCAAGCAGTACCAGGCCACGGTCCAGCTCCACAACGTCGATGTGCGTGCCATGGTCCCGTCGATGCCCGTTACGTCGCTCAATGGTGTTACGACCATCGTTGGACGCGGCACGGATCCGGAATCCATCGACGCGCGCCTGACGATGCGCCTTCTCGACGCCATGGTGGACAGCACCCAGGTGATCGAAGCCACCGCGGTGGCCGCGGCTCGCAACTCGCGCCTCACCGTGGACACCATGCGCGTTCGCACGCCGTTCGCGACGCTTACGGCGACGGGAACATTTGGCCTTGCCGAAGGGACCGACGGCACGCTCACCTATGCCGCGGACGTCAACACGCTCTCCGGCCTGCAACGGTGGATCGCCACGGGAGACACGAGCCTCGTCCCGCTGCGGCCTCTCGTCAGGCAGCGAGCGGCGGCGCAGGTGGCGCGAGGAGACTCGCTCCGCCGAACGGCCGATTCGGCGAACATCGGCGCCATGGCAACACGTCGTGATGGCGAGCGCCCGAAGACGCCTCTCCCGTCGTTGCAGGCGTCCGACGCGCTGGCCCGTGATTCCATCGCTGGATCGGTCAGCGTCCGCGGGACCGTCAAGGGCGGCATTGACCGGTTCACGGCGGAAGGGAAGGCGGCAATCTCGCAAATTATCTGGGGCGGTAACGAGATCGGTCGCGGTACCGTCAACTTCACCTGGGCAGATGTGCGAACACCGGACGTTCTCCTCACCGCTGACATGGGTGTCGACTCCGTGCGCGCAGCGGGATTTGCGTTCGACAGCACTCACGCCAGGGCAACGTATCACAACGGGAATGGCGAGGTCGCACTGGCGGTCTTCCCGGGAGACACCGCGGCGTACCGCTTGCGGGCTGTCTATGAGCTTCGAAAAGACGAAGGCGAAGTTCGCCTGCAGCAGGTGAACCTCCGCTTCGATTCCACCGCCTGGGCGTCGACGCGTGAAAGCGTGGTTCGCTGGCGTGGTGGTGGGTTGGAGATCGACTCGCTCGAATTGCGTTCGCGCGAGGGCGCGGGGGGTGCGCGCATCTTCGTGAACGGCGAGCTGCCCGATGATGATCCCGGTCGCCTCGAGGTTCGTGTGGACAGCCTGCGTGTGGCGCCCTGGATGACACTACTTCAGGGCAACATCCCGCTCGACGGTTTCGCGAGCCTGAGCGCGCAGATGGAAGGCACGAGATCGTCGCCGTCCATTCGCGGCTCGCTGGCACTCGAGCGGTCCACCTACCGCAACACACCGTTCCCGGAGTTTCGCTCGGACTTCACGTACCAGGACCAGCGACTCGCATTTGAGGGCGACTTGCGACGTATCGGCGGTGGAGGTGCCCGGATCGCCACGTTGAAGGGAGACCTCCCGATTGACCTGTCCTTCGACGACGCCGTCGCAAAGCGCACGCTGGACGGCCCGGTCTCGATCGACCTCGATGGCGACAGCATCCCGCTCGGACCAATTGCCGAATTCGTCGATGCGTTTTCCACCGTGAGTGGCTACGCGCGCGGGAAGATCGGCGTGCGTGGAACGTGGACCGAACCGCGCCTCGAGGGTGCGATGGCCGTGGACATCCCGAGCCTTGGGCTTCGAGACGCGGGCGTAACGCTGAAAAACGCGATCGCGCGCGTACACATGACCGGTGACCGGCTCGTCATCGACACGCTGGTCGCGCATAGTGGCGGTGGCTTCGCCCGGGTCACCGGCTCAGTAGTCCTCGCGGAGCTCAACCACCCCGTCGTTGACCTGCACCTCATCGCCACTGAGGCGCGGGTCATGGATAACGCGAAGGGTCATCTCGTGATGAGCTCGAACGTCGCGTTCAAGGGCCCGATCGACACGCTCGACGTGAATGGCAGCATGACCGTTATGCATGGGCTCATCCGGATTCCGGATCCCGAAGCATGGCACCTCATCAACACCGGCGATCCTGTGGTCTTCGCGGTCGTGGACACCGCCTTTGCCAGGCAACTGGAGGTGCTGCCTCCGTCTCCGATCCTCAGGAACGCAAACGTCAACGTGCGGCTGGACGTGCGTCGCGGAACCTGGGCTCGCTCTCGTGAGGCGAACATCGAGGTCTATGGGGATCTCGCGATTGAACGGGCGACCGGCGATGACGACATCGGGGTGAGGGGCGCGCTCTTCTCGGACTACGGCGACTACGAGCTCTATGGACGTCGCTTCAGGATCGAGCGCGGTTCGGTGCGGTTCACCGGCCAGCCGACCAACCCGGTACTGCAGCTCGTGGCAAACCACGAAGTGCGGCAGGTTGGCCGCGCACCGTTCGACATCCAGGTGACGATCGGTGGTACCCTCGAGCAGCCCAACATCTCGCTCGAGAGCAAGGCGCAACCGACACTCACGCAGTCCGACCTCATCTCGTTCCTGGCCTTCGGCCAGTCTTCCACGTCGCTGCTGCAATTCGAGGGCTCTGGGCTCGAAGGCGGCGGTCAATCGGGGTCGTCCATGGCCGGCAACGTGGCCACGCTCGCCACCCGACAACTGGCGGGCGTCGCGCTCGGTGCGCTGTTCGCGCAGCTCGAGTCCGACCTCTCGGAGAAGACGAACGCCGACGTCCTCAACATCAAGCCGGCGGACCTTCCTCCGGGACTGACGTTAGGCGCCGTGCGGTCCGTGGCGCTCGGGACGCAGATCGAATACGGCAAGTATCTCGATCGGAACACGTTCTTCATCGGCACCTTCCGGCCCACGTTCACGCTGCCAGGGGCGAGCATCGAGCGACGCTTCGGCTTGCAGACGCGGGCACGACTCAGTGTGGAGCCGCGCTATCTCCCACAGGTCCCATCGCTGACCAACGGACTGCAGCCCAGGATGCAGCAGGTCATCGGTGCGTTGTTGTTCTGGACCCGCAGCTGGTAGGGTCGTGGAGTGATCAGCTTCTTCAGGAAGGTCCTGCAGGATTTCAGCGACGATGAATGCGGCGTCAGGGCCGCCGCGCTCGCCTACTACACGATCTTTGCGCTTCCGCCGCTGCTGGTCCTGTTGATGATGCTGGTTGGACTCGTCTGGGACCCGGCCGAGGTGCAGACAGCCCTCGAAACACAGTTCTCCAACCTGGTCGGTGCCGACGGCGGTCGTGCGATTCACGACATGCTCGTCCACGCCAGGCGCCCGAGCGCCGGTGGTTTCACCGCCACCGTGGTCGGCATCACGGCGCTGCTCTTCGGTGCCCTTGGTGCCTTCATGCAGTTGCAGGGCGCATTGAATCGCGCGTGGGAGGTGAAGCCTGACCCGACGCAGGGCGGCATCAAGCGGTTCATCATGAAGCGGTTGCTCTCGCTGGGCATGATTCTCGGCGTCGGGTTCCTGCTCATTGTCTCGCTGGCTGTCTCAGCGCTCCTCAGCGCGCTCAGCACGAAAATCGCATTTCCCGCGGCCGCCTTCAGCGCCGTGGATCTCGGCCTGTCGTTCGCGGTGATGACGGTGATGTTCGCGGCGATATTCCGGTTCCTGCCTGACGCCGAAATTGGGTGGGGCGACGTGTTTATGGGTGCCGTTGTGACGTCACTGCTCTTCGTGCTTGGCAAGTTTGCGATCGGGTTCTACCTGGGTCAGAGTGCGCCGGGCGATGCCTTCGGGGCGGCGAGCGCGCTCGCGATCATCCTGGTGTGGGTGTACTACGCCGGTGTGATTGTCCTCTTTGGTGCCGAGTTCACACAGGCATGGGCCGAACGCCGGGGCGTGCAGATAAACCCGGAGAAAGGCGCTACTCGCGTCGTGCAGCGCGAAGTCGTTTCGAGTGCACCGCGCGCCTGAAACCGGTCTCAATGCCGCGGTGACGTCGGGTCCCTCACTCTCGCCCGTCCTGGCGTGGAGCTTCAGGAGGCGAGTCGCCTCCAACCTCCCCCCCTCCATTCACGGACTTTCGACTCGGCGCGCTCGCGCTCAGGACACCGGAGTGCAGCGCAGTGAGTTCACTGATCGCCTTGGCGGTTTCGCCCACAAAAGCGGACTTCGGGTACGCGCAGAGGAGCGAAAACCCCACGGAGGTGGTGAGTTGATGCCAGAGGTACTCCAGGCGAACCGTGGCTCCATGTTCACCGCGCTGCCACAGCACGGCCACCATTTCACCGAAGACCCGGATCTTGCGGCCGGAAGCTCCCGCGCGCGCAAGCAGCCCTGTCATGGTTCGTTGAAAGAGGTCTTTATCGGGCCAGCGGTCCACGATGAACTGCGACAGGACCTCCTCCGCGTTCAATGACGTGTACTGCCCGGCATAACGCATGGCCTCGAGGTCCAATCCCGACGCCAGCAAACGCGATTCGAGACCCTCGATGTGTGCATCGGTCGCGATGACGATGATTCCCTCGCCGGCGCGCAGGCCACCGGAGACGAAACCTTCGAGCGTGTCGAGAAAAACGCGCTCGGAGTCGTAGATCTGCAGCAGGTGTTCGGACGTTGGAACGCCCGCTGGAACCGCGCCCGGGGTTTCCCGATGACTCTCACGCCCGCCCATTCACCCCTCCCCGTGTCACCGTGCTGGACCTAACGATGGTCGCAGCGCATGAGTACGTCAAGCGGGCTCGTCACGGTGACGCGTGTGCGAGCGTTCGGACGTGATCGCGAAACAGGTGAGCGAGTGATTGATCGAGCGTGGGCATGATGATGCCACGTTCACTCCCCAGGGCGCTGTAGCTCGGGCGCCGTGCCACGCGTCCCAGTTCGTGCGGTGGAGCTTCTTCCACGAGGTTAGGATCGGCGCCAACCTCCGACGCGATACGGAGCGCGAGATCGGTCCAGCTCACCGCACCGTCATTGGCAAGGTGCCATACGCCACTCTCCCCGTCGACGAGCAGGTCCAGGACCGCATCAGCGAGCGCCGGCAGGTACGATGGTGAAATGACATCTCCGGACGTCCGAACGCGCTCGCCCCTGGTAAAGGCGCCCAGGACCCGCCCGGTGAATGTGCGTGGGTCGCTCGCGTCGATGAACGCGCTGGTGCGTATCACCAGCGCCTCGGGGAGCGTTTCGAGGACGGATTGCTCCAGCGCGACCTTGCTGCGTCCGTAGGTGCTGAGCGGGGCAACGGGGTCGCTCTCGAGGTATGGCGTGTGGCTGGAGCCATCGAAGACCAGGTCCGACGAAAACGTGACCAGGCGCGCCCCCAGGCGACGGCAGGCCTCGGCGACGAGTCGGGCGCCTGACGAGTTCACCGCCATGCAGACGTCGGCGTCGACCTCGGCGCGGTCTACGTCCACGAAGCCGGTGGCATTGATGACGGCCCACGGCGTGCACTCGCCGATGGCGCGGCTGACGCTGTCTCCCTGCGTGATGTCCACGTCGCCACGGCTCAGCGCCAGAAAGTCCAGCCCGCGTTCGCGACAGCGCCGCACGAGCGCCGAGCCTAACGTACCTGACTGGCCAAGGATCAGCAGGCGCGGAGTGCGCCCCTCGTCAGGCAGCGGCACGTCCAATGCATCGCGCCACCAGCCGGGTCGCGTCAGCACCTCATGCCACATACGACCCGTGGTCGCCAGCGACTTGACCGCGGTAAACAGTGCGGTGGCGCGCGGTGGGGAGGAGCGGATGTCGAAAACCCCCGACTCGTAGTCGCCGACTTCCTCGGTGACCAGCCGGTTCCAGTCGTACGCACCGAGCAACGACCAGACACACATGGCTCGCACGTTCACCCCCGCCGCCGTGGCATCCCTGATATCGGACCAGGCCTCGGCGAGCCATCTCAACTGCTCCTCCCGCGTGCAGCCCATGTGCACCTCGGTGAGCGCCACCGGCCTCCCGTATCTCGCCCAGTAGCGCTCCAGCACGGCCGCGAAACCCGAGGACACGGGTGGGGACGCTCGCACCGCCGCAATGTCCGCATAGGCCTGTCGGCCGTTGCCGCCATGGCTCTCCGGCGGGAAGTGGTCGAGGCGGTGGTCGAGCACGCGGTCGCTGGTGACGTAGTAGTTCGCACCGATGGTGTCGGGGGGGCACGCGTTCCACACATGCCACGCCAGTTCGTCGTGCGTCGCGCCGCTGCGGAGGAGGTAGGTCCGCAGCGGGTGTGCCCGGTCCACCCGGCCGAACAGCAGGTCGAGCGCGAGGTCCCGGCGGTGGTTCTCGAACTCCGCCTGCCTGACGAGCGGCTCGGTCGCGAACACCGTCCCGGCGTCGTCGGTGTGGAGGAGCTGCGCGCCCGGAATGACTGAACGGATGGCGCGCATCGCTTCCGCGATGGCCCTCGCCTGGTTCAGCGTCATGCGCACGAACGCGGCATCGCTGCGCGCGTGCGGGTACCAGTGGCCGTACAACCCACTGAACCGCGCGGTGGTCAGCGGTTCGTTGATCGGCGTCCACTCGATGATCCACGGGTATCGTTCGGCGACCTTCCGGGCGTACGCCGCAAACAGGCTG
>DATMBT010000437.1:0-5198 GCA_035559475.1 Gemmatimonadaceae bacterium | reverse complement strand
AGGGTCAGGTTGGCCTGGCAACGCTCACCGTGTCCGTTACTCCCGTCGCCAGCATTCGCGTGTCGCCCACGAGCCTCTCGCTCAAGGTCGGAGAATCGGGAACGCTGGCGGCGCAAACCCTCGACGCTTCCAACAACCAGTTGTCCGGACGCACGGTGCTCTGGTTTACCTCGAACTCCAGCGTTGCGACGGTGAATACTTCTGGCATCGTCAGCGCCGTTGGCTCGGGCACAGCGACGATCACGGCAACCAGCGAAGGCAAGTCTGCCACCGCAGACATCGTGGTCGCACCGCGCCAGGCCACCATCACCGTGACTCCGTCCCCGGCGACCGTCGACGTCGGCAAGACCGTCCAGCTCACTGCGGTCTACCGTGACGCCCAGGACAGGACCGTGAGCAAGACCTTCAACTGGGAGTCCAGCAACACACAGCTGGCCACGGTGTCAAGCAGCGGGAAGGTGACCGGTCGGAAGGCGGGGACTGTGACCATCAAAGCCACCGCGAGTGGTGTCACCGGTACCGCGACCGTCACGGTGAAATAGGCAACCTGCGGCGAGCACGACCGATCGCTCGTTGCACGAATTTCCCTGCGCCGCTTGCCGCGGGTCCCGTTCCGCCCCATGGTGCGCGGAGCGTGGTGGGTCCCTCAACCTGGAGGCCTCGTGTACCTCGTTCGCGACATCATGTACTGCAAGCCCGGCAAAGTCCGGCCGCTCCTCGAGAAGTTCAAGGCGATGGGGACGCTCATGCAGAAAATGGGCTGGGGCAAGATGCGCATCATGACCGACGTGTGCGCCGAGCAATTCTGGACGCTCGTCTCCGAGTTCGAGGTGGAAAACCTCAAGGCGTTCGAAGACATGGATTCGATGCAGGGGTCGCCCGAGGACATGAAGGAGATGGAACGCCTCATGACCGGCTACCATGACCTGGTCGACCACGGCAAGCGTGAGATCTACCGCATCGAAGCCTGACGATCCTCGCCGGTCACCCCTTTCGCAGTGCCACTACCGGGTCAACGCGCGACGCGCGTCGAGCGGGGATCCAGCTCGCGACCATCACCGCCAGCGCCAGGATGACCACCATCCCCACGTAGGTCAGGGGATCGGTGGTCGTGACCTCGAACAGCATCGTCCGGAGCACGCGGGTCAACGCCAGGGTGGCGACCACACCAAAGGTGAGGCCGATGCACGCCAGCGTTGCGGCGTCGCGCATGACGAGCGCGAGCACCCGCCCCCGCTCCGCGCCTAACGCCATTCTGATGCCGATCTCGCCCGTGCGCTGGGCGACCGCAAACGAGAGCACGCCGTAGATCCCCATCACGGCGAGCGATACGGCCACGATCGCGAAGAACCCGAGGAGCACCGCGCTGAAACGCGTCTGCGCCGTCGCGGTGGCCACGCGGCTCAGCATGGTCCTGGCGTCGAACACCGGCGCGTAGGGGGCGATGCGCCGCACCGCGGCGCGCACGGTGGGCGCCAGCGCGGACGCATCACCGGTGGTCCGCACGAAGACCATCATCCGGGACAGGCGCGCCTGCCCGTAGGAGATGTACACGTCAGGGCGCGCCGTCGAGTCGATCGTGCCGTAGCGAACGTCACCCACGATTCCGATCACCTCGGCCCCCGTGTGGAAGCCACCCTGGTAGATGGCGACCCGCTTCCCGATCGGGTCTTCACCACGGAAGTACTGCCGGGCCGCCGCTTCGTTGATAACGACCACCTTTGGCGCGTTCAGCCGGTCGGAGTCGGTGAACCCGCGGCCACGCCTGAGCGGCACACGCATGACGCCGAACCAGCCCGGCGAAACCCAGTGGACACCGACCATGGCGTTGCCGGTTGAACTCTGCGGCCGGTCGGCGAAGGTCATGATCGTGCCGTTGCACCCGTTGTTGAGCGGCGGACAGTCCGCCAGCGCCACGTGCTCCACGCCAGGCACACCGCCGATCTCCGCTTGCAATCGCTCGTAGAAACCCGGCATGGAATCCGGCGCCATTTCGCCCGGCGGGACCGAAAGGCGCAAGGTCAGCACGTCGCGCGCATCGAAGCCCGGATCGACGTTGAGCAGGTTTCCCAGGCTCCGGATCATGAGGCCTGAACCGGCAAGGAGTACCAGGGCCAGCGCGACCTCGGTGACGACCAGCAGGCGGCGGCTCGCGCCGACGCGACGGCCGAATCCTGCACCCGACCCGCCGTCTTTCAGGTCAGCGACCAAGCCGGTCCGCGTCGCGCCTAACGCCGGCGCGAGGCCGAAGAGGAGTCCAACCAGTACCGTGACCACGAACGTGAACAACAACGCACTGCTGTCGAGCCGTATGCCCTCGAATCCCACTGCCCCGACACCACCGGTTAGGCCCTGCACCCGCAGCGTCTCCTGCGGGTTGATGGCACTCAGCACGCGGGTGCCTCCCAGCGCTACCAGCAGGCTTGCGGCGCCGCCCATGAGCGCCAGCACGAGACTTTCCGTGACCAGCAGCCTGACGAGTCGCCCGCGACCGGCGCCGAGGGCGAGCCGGACGGCGATCTCCCGCTTCCGGGCCACGGCGCGCGCCACCAGCAGGTTGGCGAGGTTCACACAGGCGATGAGCAGCACCATGCCGACGGCGCCGAACAGCACGAGCAGCGAGCGACGAAGGCCCGATGCCACACGAATCGTGTCGAGGGAGCGGGCCTCCACCGTCCATTTCTCCGGCGTCTTGCTCGTGGTGAGGCTCCCTCCGCTCATGGGGAACGCATCGTACACACGCGGGCCAATCAATGACGCCTCAGACCGGGCCTGTTCGATCGTGACACCATCCTTCAACCGACCAATCAGCGAGAACTCCAGTGACCAGGGCTCGTTCAGCGCCTCGGCGGAACGAGCCGACAGGTTGAGCAGCACTTCGGCGCGGCCGGACAAGCCACGAAATCCCGGCGGCAACACGCCGATGATTTCCCAGGGCTGGTTGTTCAGGCCAAGGGACCGGCCAACAACCGCTGGATCGGCGTTAAAGCGCCGTTGCCAGAGCGCATCGCTGATGAGGGCGACACGCGCCGCCGCCGGGGCCGCGTCCAGTTGCGCCGGGAAGTCCCGGCCCCGGGCCACGCGGATGCCTAACGTCTGCAGGTATGCGGCCGTGACTTCCTCGACCGGGATACGCTCCGGGTCTGCGCCGGTCAGGATCGACTGGCTCGCGCTGTGTGCTGCCAGGGCGGCGTAGCTGCGCTGCTGGTTGCGGAAGAAGGCGTATTTCGGGTACGACCACGGCGCGCTGCCTTCGTCACGCGAGGTCTGGACGATGTCGAGCAGCCGCCCGGGCTCCACGAATGGCAGGGAACGCAGGAGCAACGCGTCCACCGCGGAATAGATGGCGGTGTTCGCGCCGATGCCGATCCCGAGGGTCAGCACCGCGATCGCGGTGAATCCCGGGCGCATCGCAAGGCCGCGAACCGCGTACCTGACGTCGTCGGTGAATTCACGCAGCCGTTCGCGCACGTCGATCCTCCGTTCCTTGAGTTCCGCGGAGCGCTCGAGCGCATCTCCGGTATTCGCATAACGCGGTCCCAGCCGGCGAATGGCTTCGGCGCGCGCGTCCTCAGGGGACATCCCGCGCGCGACCAACTGTGCTACCCGCTCCTCGACGTGAAACGCCAGCTCGTCGCGCATTTCCTGCCGGGCGAGTTTCCGTCGAAGCGGATCGAGGTGAAACAGCCGTCGCGAGTCGCGCATCAGCTGGTCCGCAGCGCCAGGATCTCGGCCAGCGCGCGTGCATAACGCTCGAGGGAAGCGCCGGCGCTCTTCAGGTACACGCGCCCGGGCGTGCGCATGCGATAGTAGCGCGCCCTGCGATTGTTTCCCGTCAGGCGCCACTCCGATTCGATGAGCCCGCGCTCTTCCATGCGGTGCAGCGCATAGTAGAGCGCGCCGTCATCGACCTCAACCGACCCGCTGGAGCGTTGTTCGAGCCATGAGACGATCTCGAACCCATGCATCGGGCCCCACGACAGCGACTTCAGCACGAGGATATCGAGCGTTCCCTTCAACAGCGGCGGCGCGTCGGCCATGGATCCCCCAGTGTTTCCCGTAAGACACTGGGGGGAGCGTAAGGGTTGCCGGCCCGGCCGGCTGTCGGTACTGGCGGGGCCGTCCGCAGAAGGCGGACCCATGGAGGTGCTGACCGGGTAGCGAGTGACAAACCTCCTGTCGCACATCGCCGGAACGCGGTATTCTCGCCGGGAGTCGGACTTTTACTGGGAAGTGTCCAGATTGATGAAGCTCGTAAGGCAGAGTCTCGTTTTCGTTCTAGCGTGCCTGACGCTCGCGACGTGCGGTCGTGACGCGCTCGACCCAGCCGATGGCGGGGTTGAGTCGATCGTGGTGACACCGGCGACCCCGACCGTAGCGTTAGGAGCTTCGGTCGGGTTGAACGCGCAAGTGCTGGATATCAACGGCGCTTTCGTCAACCGGACCGTTCACTGGGCGTCCGAGGATGAGAGTATTGCAACGGTCTCGGAATTCGGCGTCGTAACGGCGCGCAGGCTCGGCAGCGTGCAGGTGGCGGCCAGCACCAGCGGGCGCAGCGGTTTCGCGCAGATCACCGTCACGGCCATCCCCGTCGCCACCCTGCAGATCGTGCCGGGCAACAAGGCGCTGCTGGTCGAGGAGAGCTTCCAGTTCAATGCGCAGGTGCGTGATCTCAGCGGCACGTTGTTGACGGGTCGCCCCGTGACCTGGACCAGCAACAACGAGGGCGTCGCTACGGTGAGCGCGACAGGACTCGTCACCGCATTGTCCCCGGGCGGTGCCATCATCACCGCGACGTCGGAAGGAAAAAGCGCACCGTCGTCTGTGACCGTGAGCGCGATCCCGGTCGCATCCGTGGGTGTTCAGCCAGCAACGCTGTCCCTCGTGGAAGGCCAGACCGCGCAACTCCAGGCCGAACCGCTCAGTGCCCAGGGCAAGCCGCTCGTGGGTCGCGTGATCCTGTGGTCCACGAGTTCGGCAGCGGTCGCCACCGTTACGTCTACGGGCCTGGTTACCGCGAACGCCGCGGGCACCGTGGTCATTACCGCGACGTGTGAGGGCCAGCGCGGAACCGTCGCCGTGACCGTGAATCCACCATCGCCTAACGTGGTCGTCGTGACGCCGGCGCAGGCCCTGGTCCAGCAGGGTGCCACGGCGCAGTTCACGGCCGAGGTGCTCGACGCCCTGGGGCGCGTGAT
>DATMBT010000436.1:0-7085 GCA_035559475.1 Gemmatimonadaceae bacterium | reverse complement strand
CGCCTGCCTAACGGCGAAGAGCGTCGGTTCCTCGAGGATGGCGATGAAGTCGTCCTGCGCGGCTGGTGCGAACGCGAAGGGTTCGCCCGGATCGGCTTCGGCGAGTGCTCGGGCGTAGTCCTCCCCGCCGAGCCGCGCGCCTGACCCTCACCCAACCTTGCCATGAACTTCATCACCACCGAGGCAGCGCCAATCCCGGCGGGACACTACTCCCAGGCCGTCGTCCACAACGGTTTTGTGTTCGTCGCCGGCCAGTTGGCGTTTGTGCCCGGGCAGAAGGAGCATCGCCCCGGGTCCATCACCGAACAGACCGAGCAGACCATGCGCAACATCGAGTCCATCCTGAAGGCAGCGGGCAGTGGGCTCGAGAAGGTGGTGCAGATGACGATCTACGTCTCAGACATCGCGCTCTGGGGCGAGGTCAACACCACCTACGCGCGCATCATGGGCTCCCACAAGCCCGCGCGGGCTATTGTGCCGGTGAAGGAGCTGCATCATGGGTATCAGATCGAGATTCAGGCTGTGGCGACCACCTAACGGGCAAGCGGGCAGGCGGGCAAGCGGGTTGCGCCTGCCCGTCTACCCGTATGCCCGTTTACCCCATGTTCTCCACCATCGCCTTCGCGAAACCGCTGCAGCTCACGAGCGTCGCGCCCGGCATCATGCGCTCGAAGTCGTAGGTCACGCGCTTCTGTGCGATCGTCTTCTCCAGTGAAGAGATGACCAGGTCCGCCGCTTCGTTCCAGCCGAGATAGCGGAACATCATTTCGCCGGAGAGGATGACCGACCCCGGATTCACCTTGTCCTGGTTCGCATATTTCGGCGCGGTGCCGTGCGTGGCCTCGAAGATGGCGTGGCCGGTGACGTAGTTGATGTTGGCGCCCGGCGCGATCCCGATGCCGCCCACCTGCGCCGCAAGGGCGTCCGAGATGTAGTCGCCGTTCAGGTTCGGCGTGGCGATCACGCCGTATTCCTTCGGGCGCGTGAGGATCTGCTGCAGGAACGCGTCGGCGATGACGTCCTTGATCACGATCCCGTTAGGCAGCGTGAGCCATGGTCCGCCGTCGAGCTCCGTCCCGCCGAATTCGCTCTTCGCCAGTTCGTAGCCCCAGTCACGGAAGGCGCCTTCCGTGTACTTCATGATGTTTCCCTTGTGCACCAGCGTGACGCTGGTGAAGCCGTGCTCGATAGCGTGTTTGATCGCACTCCGTACCAGCCGTCGCGTACCCTCGGCGGACATCGGCTTGATGCCGATCCCGCTCGACTCCGGGAAGCGGATCTTCTTCACGCCCATCTGCTCCTGCAGGAACGCGATCAGGCGCCTCGCTTCGGGCGTTCCTTCGGCGTATTCGATGCCGGCGTAGGTGTCCTCCGTATTTTCGCGGAAGATGACCATGTTCACGTCTTCCGGCCGCTTCACGGGAGAGGGCACGCCCTCGAAGTACCGCACCGGGCGCACGCAGGCATAGAGGTCGAGTTGCTGGCGCAACGCCACGTTGAGCGACCGGAACCCGCCGCCCACGGGCGTGGTCAACGGTCCCTTGATCGCCACCAGGTGCGTGTTGATGAAAGCCAGCGTCTCGTCAGGCAGCCAGTTGTCGAGCTTCGCCTTGGACTTCTCACCGGCGAGCACCTCGTGCCAGGTGATGCGCCGGCGCCCACCATAAGCGCGCTGGACGGCGGCATCGAAAACCAGTTGCGACGCGCGCCAGATGTCTGGTCCCGTCCCATCGCCCTCGATGAACGGAACAATGGGAGTGTCGGGGACCTGCAGGGCCCCGGCGTTCATCGTGATTCGCTCGCCTGCCGTTGCTGTCGGTGTGGTCATCTCGGGAATCGGGAATTGGGAATCGGGAATCGGTTGCTAATCGCTAATCGCTATCGCCGTTCATCCTGTCACTTCAAAAACTCCGGCAGCGCCCATGCCTCCGCCAATACACATCGTCACGAGCCCCAGGCCGCCTCCGCGTCGAGCCAGTTCGTGCACGAGCTGCGTCGTCAGCTTGGCGCCGGTCGCGCCTAACGGATGCCCGAGGGCAATGGCGCCGCCGTTCACGTTCAGCCGGTCATCCGGGAACCCGAGTTCACGCTTGACGGCCAGGGCTTGCGACGCAAACGCCTCGTTGAACTCGATCAGCGCGATATCTGACAACGCGACGCCGGCCCGCTTGAGCGCCTTCGGAACCGCCTGGATGGGTCCGACGCCCATCACGTCGGGTTCCACGCCGGCCACCGCGAACATCCTGAAGCGCGCCAGGACGTTCAGCCCGTGGGCCCGCGCGTAGTCGCTGCTGGTCAAGACGACAGCAGCGGCGCCGTCGGAATAGGGACTCGCGTTCCCAGCGGTCACACTTCCGCCCTGCTTGAAGGCAGGCTTGAGCTTCGCGAGGCGTTCGAGGCTCGTGTCGTTGCGAACCAGTTCATCCACGGCGAAGTGGCCGTCGTCCACCTGCTTCTTCTCTCCAGTCCACCTGAACCGCTGCACCGGGACGGGCACGATCTGTTCGTCAAAACGACCTGCGGCGAGCGCGGCGGCCGCCTTGCGATGGCTATCGAGTGCGTACGCGTCCTGGTCGGCGCGGGAGACCTTCCAGCGCTCAGCCACACGCTCGGCGGTAAAGCCCATCGAAATCATCGTCTCCGTCATGTCCGGATGCAGGCGCGTGTGCCATCCGGACATCGGCACCTGGCTCATCATCTCCACGCCGCCCGCAATGACGACGTCCGTCATGCCCGACATGATCGATTGCGCCGCGCCGGCCACGGTCTGCAGGCCTGACGAGCAGAAACGGTTCACCGTGGCCGCAGGCACGTGCACCGGCAACCGGGCGCGCAGCACGGCGAGCCGTCCGATGTTGAGTCCCTGCGCACCTTCCGGCATCGCGCAGCCCCAGAGTACGTCATCGATGTCATTCGGATCGATGTCGGCGCGTTTCACTGCTTCCTGGATGACAACGGCCGACAGGTCGATCGGGTGGACGGCGGCCAGCGATCCATCCGCCTTGCCTCGTCCGACCGCGGTCCGGACGGCGCTGACAATTACGGCATCAGGCATGGTCAGTTCCGCAGGGGTTTGCCGTGTTCGAGCATGTGAACGATTCTCGCACGCGTTTCTTTGGTGCCGAGCAGCGCGAGGAACGCCTCGCGCTCGAGGTCCAGGATGTCCTGCTCCGTCACCACGCGCGGAGGGCCATCACCGCCACACAACACGTACGCAATCTTGCGCCCGATGGTGACCTCGTGGTCGGTAATATGGTTCCCCTCGCGCATGGCCCAGATCCCGTACGACAGGTTCCCCAATGCCTCGCTTCCGAGCGCACGAATGGTGCGTGGCGCCGTGGGCGTGTAGTCCGGTGCCAGCTCGATGACCCGGGCCTTCGCGTCGCTGATCAGGCGATCGCGATTCATCGTTATGCGGTCACCGTCACGCAGGAAGCCAAGGCGCCGCGCCTCCAGCGCGCTTCCGCTCACGGTTCCCATCGAGATCAGCTTGAAGGCACGCTTGACGGCCTCGAACGGATCCGCTTCCTCGTAGGGTTCCAGTTCACGCGTGAAGCGGAAGAGCATCTCCTTCGTCCCTCCTCCGGCCGGCAGCAGACCCACGCCCACCTCCACCAGCCCGAGGTAGAGCTCCCCGCCGCCCTGGATCCGCGTTGCGTGCAGAGCGAATTCCGCCCCGCCGCCGAGGGTGGCACCGTTAGGCGCGACGACCACAGGGAAGGGTGCGGTGCGGAACCTTGCCACCGTTTCCTGGAATCGACGCACCGTCATGTCCAGTGCGTCCCAATGGCCCGCGTCCACTTCGGCGAGCACCTGCACGAGGTTCGCGCCCGCCGAAAACGTGTTGGGATTGGCGCTGCCCACGACGAGCCCGGTGAAGCCGTCACGGTCCACGCGCTCGAGCGATTCTTCGATCAGGTCCAGCGCACCGGTGCCGATGGTGTTCGCCTTGCCGTGCAGCTTCAGGAGCGCGACCCCATCGCCGATGTCGAGGAGCGTGGCTTCGCGATTCGACGCGAGCGTGCCGAGTCGCAGCTCCACCAGGTCCAGGTCGATGGAGTGAGGGATGGCCTCGATGGGAGCGTATTCGCCGGTGAAGGAGAGTTGTCGAAGCCCGCTGCCCAGTCGCCGGTAAAAACCTTCGCGCGCGATCGACAACAGGCCCGGCTCACCCATCTTGCGCTCAGCGAACGAGGTACGGAGCCAGTCGGCACCAATGGCGTCATAGACGGCGAATGGTCCCATCTCCCAGGCGAAGCCCCATTCGAGGGCGCGATCCACCGACGCGATGTCATGCGCCAGTTCAGGCGTCTTCGTCAGCGTGTACGTGGCCGAATCCAGCAGCAACGTCCGCAGGAACTCCGCGTGGGTTCCGCCCGCGCGGGTGATACCCTTCAGGCGCCGCGCAAGCGGCTCCTTCTGGAGGATTCCCAGGTCGGAGAGGTTCGGGATCACCTGCGGGCGATATTCACCCGTGCGCCAGTCCAGCGTCATGATCTGCGCGCCATCCTTGCGATAAAACCCGGCGCCTGTCTTCGCGCCGAGGTGTCCCTGCCTGACGAGTTCGTGGATCCATTCCGGGAGCGAAAAGTCCTCGCCCGTGGTGCTGGACAGGCCCCTCGACACATCGAGGATGACGTCGAGGCCCGAGATATCCGCCGTGCGGAACGTCGCGGACTTTGCCCGGCCAAGAAACTGGCCCGTCAGCGCATCGACCTCGTCGATCGTGAGGCCGAACTCCTCCATGAGTCGAATGGTCCGGAAGAGGCCATGAAGTCCCAGCCGGTTCGCGATGAACCCCGGCACATCGCGCGCGATGATGACGCCCTTCCCGAGCACGCGTTCGGCGAAGTCCCGAATGCTGGCGACAACCTCGGGTGACGTATCCTCGGTCGGTATGAGCTCGAGGAGGTGAAGGTGACGGACGGGATTAAAGAAGTGCGTGCCGAGGAATTGTCGCCGGAAACCTGCGCCGCGGCCCTCGCCAAGCGAGTGGATTGGAATGCCGGACGTGTTTGACGTCACGATGGCGTCGGGGCGAACCAGCGGTTCGATGCGCGTGAAGAGCTCCCGCTTGGGTCCTGCCTGCTCGACAATGGCCTCGACGATCCAGTCGCAGTCGCGAAGCCGTTCGAGGTGATCTTCGGTATTGCCAACGATCACACGCTCGGCGGCGGCGGGGTCCATGAAGGCTGGCGGGCGGGCCTTGAGCGCCTTGTCCACCCCTCCACGGGCGCGACCATCTCGATCTTTAGCGTCGGGAACGTCGAGCAGCACGACAGGAACGCCGGCGGAGGCGGCCAGTGCCGCGATTCCGCTCCCCATCGCGCCTGCACCGACCACGCCCACTCTCGCGATTCGCATGCCCGCCTCGTTCGAGAACTGTGCCGCGAGGAAGATCGAATCGCGTCGTCACGGCGACAAGGGACACGAGTACGATGGCGCAAGCTCTACCGCGAGCGTTGGCACGCGGCTAGGCTCCGGCCATGGTGGCGATGGACTCCCACAGGCAGACCGTTTCCCATCGTGCCGCGAATGGGTGACCCACGGGCGCTCCTTATCGACCTTCCGGCGTGGGCCGCGGCGCGTGAAGACGACCCGCGTCGTTATGCGTCCGACGAAGACCGCATGCGCCTGGCGATCGAAATCGCCTCCGCCAACGTAACGAACGGAACCGGCGGTCCATTCGGGTCCGCCATCTTCGAGTCGGAGAGCGGGCGGCTCGTGGCACTTGGAGTCAATACCGTTGTGCGGCTTCGCAATTCCGTGCTCCACGCCGAGATGGTCGCGTTCATGCGCGCCCAGGCAAAGGTCGGCGCGTACTCCCTGTCGGCGCCAGGGTTGCCGTCGCACACGTTGTACTCCTCATGTGATCCCTGTGCCATGTGCCTTGGTGGCGCGTTGTGGGCGGGCGTGCGACGTATCGTGTGCGGCGCCACGCGGCAGGACGCCGTGGCCCTGCGGTTCGATGAGGGGCCGGTGTTTCCTGAGTCGTACGCGTACCTCGTCAAGCGCGGCATCGAGGTCGTGCATGGCGTCCTGCGTGACGAGGCGCGAGCGGCCCTCGAGCATTATCGCGCGCGCGGCGGCGTGATCTACAACGCGTAAAATGAAAGGGCTCGGACTCGGCGCCGCCCTGGGCGCGCTTATCGTCATGAGCGCCTGCGACGTGTCGGTGGCGCAGGAGGACGAGCTGGGTGACGAATACGCTGCCGCGATCGAGTCGCAGCTCCCGATCATCGAAGACTCTGCCAGCGCAGCCTGGCTTTCAGCCCTTGGCGTCCGCCTGACGAGCGTTGCCGACCGGGAGTCGCGCGACTGGCACTTCTACCTCGTCGACGACAGCACCGTGAACGCGTTCGCGGTCCCCGGGGGACACATCTTTGTCCATCGCGGACTCATCGAAAGAGCCGGGAGTTATTCAGAGCTCGCTGGCGTGTTAGGGCACGAGGTGGCGCACGTGACCTTGCGTCATAGCGTGAACCAGATGCGCTCGCGCACAAAGACCAGCGTGCTGGTCACGGTCTTCTGCGCCATCGTCAGCGTGTGCAGTTCCACGGCCGCGCAGATCGCGATTGATGTGGGCGGCCAGGCACTTTTTGCCAAATACAGTCGGGATGACGAGTCGCAGGCCGATTCCGCGGCGGTCGGATACCTCATGGAGGCGGGCATCGATCCACGAGGCATTCCGGCGATGTTCGAAAGGCTTGCGTCCGAGCGTCAGAGGGACCCATCGGCGCTGGAAGGATGGTTCGGAAGTCATCCATTGGAGCAGTCCCGTGTGCAAAGGACCAACGAGATCATTTCCACGATAGGTCCATCTCGGCTGGAGACGTTGGTTCGGGATGACCAGACCTTCGTGTCCTTCAAGGAGTCAGTGCGAGGACTCGGCGCCCGTCAGTAGGGCCGCAACCAGCCGGGAAAGCCATCAGAAGCCCTTACCAGTAACGGCCCTTGCGCTTACGGCCCGTCTTCATACTGTCAGTTGTTCAACAAGCTCGGCGTGTGGACTCGGGAGGGGCGGTCACGGCGTCCTGCCTGTTCGCTCCTGTGGGAGCCCGAATTCACGCCGGGCCGCCCACCTT
>DATMBT010000435.1:0-12060 GCA_035559475.1 Gemmatimonadaceae bacterium | reverse complement strand
GATCCTGCCCAGTCGGCTGAGCGGTGTGTGCGCGCGGCATCAGCGCCAGCTGTCCACCGCCATCAAGCGCGCGCGATACCTGGCCATGATTCCTTACATCCGCGGCCACCAGGCCTGAGTGGAACAGCACACTTCGCCGATCCCTGAGGCGGCGGAGGCGCCGGTGGCCGTGCGTGAGCGCGGCTGGCGTCTGATCCTGCCGGCGCTGGGACTGTTCCTCCTGGTTCCCGCGTTTGCGGCGCTTCGCATCCTTTTCCCCGTCGAGCAGACGATCCTGCTCGTCGGGCCGGCGATCGGCGTGTGTGCACTGGTGGCGTGGGTCCAGGGTGGTCGCGTATGGCTTGCCCTGACCTGGCTCGTTCTGTCAGCGTGGATGCTGCTGAGACCACTCGACAGCGGGTCCGCGTTTGAGTTCATGGCGCGAGGCTGGGCGATTGTACTGGTCTCGATGTTTGGCATCGCGTGCCTGCTTGGCGGCCGACGATTGTTCCTCTCACGGGCGTTGGCCGCCGTGGCAGCAACCTTTGTATTTGCCGGGGCCGTTGTGCTTGTGTCGAACGTGTCGCCAGGTCGGGTTCAACGCACGCTCGCTGACGAACTGAACCGGCGCGCTGCGCCCCTGAACGCGCAGATGCATGCGACCACCACTACTCCGGAATGGCAGGACTTCGTGGAGAGCAACCCACGATTCGCGGCCATGGTGGAGCAGATGCTGGAAAGCTGGAACAAGATGCCCGACTTCACGGTGTCGTTTTTTCCGGCCCTTCTTGCCCTCGAGTCCCTGGCCGCCCTCGCGCTGGCGTGGGGACTGTTCCACCGCATCAGTCGAACACGTGTCGGGCCGCCATTGACCCGACTCCGTGATTTCAAGTTCGGCGACCAGCTGGTGTGGGGATTGCTGGTCGGAATCGTTCTTGTGGTAATTCCGTCCCTTGGCGCGTTGCGCGGTCTTGGCCTGAACCTGATCGCCTTTTTCGGAGCGCTGTACGTGCTTCGTGGCCTTGGCGTCCTCGCCTGGTTCATGGCCGAGCGTCGCCTTGCGCTGGCGATCCTGATCCTTCTCGCGCTCCTGTTTACCCCGGCCGTTGGTGTTCTTGCGCTGGGCCTCGGCCTCGGTGATACGTGGGTCGATTGGCGCGGCCGTGCCCGACAGCAACTGACATAACGTTCCTCTTTGGAGTCGATCCCATGGAAGTGATCCTTCAGCAGTCGGTCGAAAAGCTCGGGCATCCGGGCGACGTCGTGAAAGTCTCGAACGGCTACGCGCGCAACTACCTCCTTCCGCGCGGCATTGCGGTTGTTGCCACGGAAGGCAACAAGAAACAGATCGAAGCGCAGCGACAGCGCCTCGAGGCCGCTGAGGACGCGCGTCGCGAACAGGCGCAGTCCCTGGTCGCCACCTTCGAGGCAGTCTCTCTCACGTTCTCGGCTCGCGTTGGCGAAGAGGGCAAGCTGTTCGGTTCCGTCACCTCGGGTGACATCGTCCAGCAGCTCGAGGCCCTCGGCCACAAGGTGGAGAAGCGGCAAGTCGACCTGCACGAGCCAATCAAGGCACTGGGCGTCTACCGTGTGCCGATCCGGCTCCACGCCGACGTGAAGCCCGAGATCAAGGTCTGGGTGATCAAGCAGTGATGCCTGTCACCTAGAGCTGGAACCCTCTCACCGGCAGTTCGCAGCTCTCCGCCGGCCGGTGTCGGGGCCGGGATGACTTCGCGGTGTCGTCAGGATTGGGCTCGTGAGCGCGGGATAGGCCTCCCGTCCCACGGGCCCTTCGTACACGCGGACGATCCCTATGACCTTCACATAATGTCGCTGCCTGTGCAGTCGCATTATGCTTGAGAAACGAAGGCAAGCCTGCCGGTCGTGCTCCACCGGAACATTAAGACCGACGTCATCCTACAAAGGCGAGTTCGTGACCCGATTCCGCGAATGATTTCTACTTCGGCCGAAAGGCCCAGTCTCACCGCCGCTCAGGCTGCGGCCGCGCTCTGTCTGGATTTGAAGGCCAACGATGTTGTGATCCTGGATCTCGAAGGCGTCTCTGACATGACGGATTGTTTCGTGATCGCCAGCGGCTCGTCGGACACTCACGTACGAGCAATTGCGGAACATGTCGCCGAAGAGATGAAAAAGCGCGGATTTGAGCCCCACCATCTGGAAGGGCTGACGCAGGGCCGGTGGGCGCTCGTGGACTTTGTCGATTTCGTGGTACACGTCTTTCATCCGACCTTGCGGTCGTTCTACCAATTGGAACGCCTCTGGGGGGATGCGGCGGTCGTCGCGGTAGCACAGCAAGGAGCAGGCACATGAGGCATGTGACAGGGCTGGTTTTGATCCTGGCTGCGGCGATCACGACTCCGGCGCGGGCCCAACAGTATTTCGGCCAGAACCAGGTCCAGTTCGACAAGTTCAACTGGAAAGTGAAGGAGACGGCGCACTTCACGATCCACTTCTATCCCGAAGAACGGGAAAGCATCACGGACGTCGCGCGCATGGCCGAGCGCTCCTATGCTCGGTTGTCCCGGATGCTCAAGCACGAGTTCCGCGAGAAGAAGCCCCTCATCATCTACCGCTCGCGAGGTGACTTCGGGCAGAACAACGTCACTGGCGACCTCGGCGAGGGCGTTGGCGGTGTCACCGAGGCGCTGCGGCACCGCATCCTCCTGCCGCTTACCGGCGACTACAAGAGCTTCGAGCACGTGCTGGCGCACGAGCTCGTCCACGCGTTCCAGTATGACATCTTCGCGCGCGGCCGGGCGGGCAACGGCCTGCAAACCCTGGCGCAGGTCAACCCGCCTCTCTGGTTCATCGAGGGTATGGCGGAATACCTGTCGCTCGGGCCGAACCACATCCTGACGCAATCGTGGGTGCGGGATGCGGCGCTGAACGGCGCGCTCCCGACGATCCAGCAGATGACCGATCGCCCCGACATGTTCTTCCCCTATCGCTTCGGCGAGGCGCTGTGGGAATACGTCGGCGGCCGCTGGGGCGACGACGTGGTCGGCGAGATCATGAACTCGGCGCCTAACGTTGGAATCGACCGCGCGTTCAAGCGCGAGATCGGCCTGAACCTCGATGAACTGAGCGAAGAATGGCGCGACGCGATGCAGGTGAAGCACCTGCCGCAGGTCGCCACCCTCGATCGCGCACGCAAGTTCTCCGAACCCCTGCTCTCGCAGCGCAAGACCGGCGGGTTTTCGCAGTTGTTCATCGCTCCCAACCTCTCGCCCGACGGGAAGCTGATCACGTTCATCTCGCAGGGCAGCTTCCTGCGTGGTGAGGTCTTCCCGGACCTCTGGCTGGCGGACGCCGAGACGGGCAAGCGGATCAAGCGGCTGGTGCAGTCAACCACGTCGCCCGACTTCGAGGAACTGCGACTCCTCTATTCCCAGAGCGCGTTCTCGCCTGACGGGAAGCTGCTCGCGTTTTCGGCACAGCGCGAAGGACGCGACATCCTGTATGTCATGGACGTCGAGAAAAAGCAGACGATCAAGCGCTTCGACGTGGGCCTCGAGTGGGTCACGTCGCCGAGCTGGAGCCCCGATGGAAAACAGATTGTCGTCAGCGGCACGAGCAGCGGCCTGACGGACCTGTGGGTCATCGACTACACCACGTCGGCGTTACGGCGCCTGACGAACGACAAGAACGGCGACCTGCAGCCTGCCTGGTCTCCCGACGGGCAGCAGATCGCGTTTACGACTGAACGCGGCGATTCGACCGATCTCGAGGTGCTCCGCCTCGGAGAATGGCGCGTGGCCATCTATGACTTCCGCACCGGCGGGATCCAGGTGATCCACGGTCAGGGAGGGCATAACCTGAACCCGCAGTGGTCGCCGGACGGCAAGACGCTCGCATACATCTCCGACCGCACGGGCATCGCGAACCTGTTCCTCGTGGACGTCGCGACCAAGCAGCACTTCCAGCTCACGAACGTCATTGGTTCAGTGAGTGGCATCACCGAATACAGCCCGGCGGTGACCTGGGCGCGTCAGGCAGACAAGCTCGCGTTCACGTATTTCGAGGACGGGGACTACACGGTCTGGACGACGTCGAACCCGCGCCGGCTCAAGGGAGAGCCGTTCCGCGACAAGCCGACCGTCATCGCCGCGGCGGCGTCCCTGACCACCGGGCTCGACGTCGCGAGGACCGCTGAAGCGATTCGCGCCGCCGAAGCAAAGCGCGCGGATGACATGCGTGCGGCCATCGACCAGTCGAAGACCGTAGACAGCACCGGCGACATCGATCAGCGCCGGGCGTCAGTGTATCGCGCGTCCACAGGCATCCGACCCTCAGCCGATATCCCAGGTACAAGCGAGCGGTCCGGCAGCAGCCCGGTGAGCGTTGCCCAACTTCTCGATAGCGTAAACCTCGAGTTGCCCGATACGACAACGTTCCGCGATTACGACTACAAGGTCGGATATCGTCCGGAATCGATCTACAGTCCGAGCATCGGCTACGCGCAGGACAACTACGGGCAAGGCCTGTACGGCGGCGCCGGTGTCGTGCTCACGGACCTTCTCGGCGACAACCAGGTCGTCCTCGCCGGACAGGTGAACGGTCGCCTGAGCGAGGCGTTCCTCCTGAGTTCCTACACGAGTCTCGGCAGCCGGCTGCAATACACGCTGGGTGTCGCGCAGACACCGAACTTCTTCATCTCGAGCTACAACCTCCAGCCGTTTGGTGATGGTTCCGCCAACTTCGTGGAGACCTACGAAGTCGCGCGGTACATCACGCGCCAGGCGTTCGCCGTCGGCATGCGGCCGTCGAACCGGTTCAACCGGATGGAAGTCGGCATCTCCGGCAACAACGTGGCGCGTTCCATCGCGGTCTACAGCCGCGCCGTCGATGGGTACACCGGCTACGGCTCGCAGTGGTTCGTCGACAGCATCATCAAGTTCCCGGGGCTGAACTACATCGCGCCGTATCTCGCGTACGTCTCGGACAACACGCTGCAGGGCTACATCGCGCCGATCGCCGGCCGCCGCTACCGCATCCAGGTGGAACCGGTCGTTGGTGGACTCAGTTGGACCGAGTTGAGCCTCGACTATCGTCGTTATGTGCCACTGTTGTTCAACTTCCTGACGGTGGCGTGGCGCGCGTCCACGAGCATCGCCGTCGGCCGCGACGAGATGACGTTCCCGAAATACCTCGGTCGTGCTGACTACGTGCGCGGGTACGATCGCGAGCAGTACTCCGCGCAGTATTGCGGCGGGATGTTCACCAACGGGTCGCAGTGTTCGGTGACGGAAATGCTGGGAAGCCGGTTCATGCTCGGAAACGTCGAAGTGCGCTTCCCACTCGTGCGAAGGTTCGATCTCGGCCTCCTCCCGATCTCGTTGCCGCCTGTTGATGGCTTGTTCTTCTTCGACGCCGGTGTGGCCTGGACGCGCGACCAGTCCGTCTACCTGTCAAGGCCCGACAATTATGACGAGGACACGCAGCGCTACCTGTTGCGCAGCTACGGCATGGGTATCCGGATGAACCTGTTCGGCTTCGCCCTGCTCCGTGCCGACTACGCGATTCCGCTCGATCGGGCGCAACGCAAGGGCTATTGGGTCGTGACGCTCGGGCCGAGCTTCTAGGTTCGCAGTCGTAAGGCAGGAGAGGCGCGGAGCATTGTTCCGCGCCTCTCTTTTTTTTTCAACATCGCTCGCATCTGGCAGTCGCTCCGCCTACCTTACGCTCGTGCGGGGCCGACTCATTTCGCTCTCATTTCTCGCGCTGGCCGCCTGCTCAGACACGCGCGGCACTGCGGGTGAGAATGTCGCCGCCTTCTCGGCGGCGTACGGTCAGGACCCCATCGCGCTCCGCGTGGCTCGAGGTGGCGGCCCTCTCCGCGCCTATCAGTACCCCAGGCTCGATTCAGCCATCTGGACCTCAACGCAATCGGTAGGCGGGCAGGCTCGCATCCTTGCGTTCGATCCCGAGAGTGGACTGGAAGCGTTCGTGGACCGGGGAGGAGTCCCTGCCTGGGTGGACCTTCGCGTTGGTTCGGTGAGGCCGAGCCGCACGTCGAAGCTTTCGATCCTGACGTCCATGGGGGCGAGTTCGATCTTCGGCGTTTCGCGCGACACGATCATCCATCGCTCAACGCCAGGCGGTGAGTGGGAATACACCACGTCGGCTCCAGTCCGCGGACTTTTTCCCGTGGGCGACGGTGCCCTCGTCGTGCTCACATCCACCGACGCGTCAGGCACGCTGCTCAGGCTCAGGCCTCCTGAGCGCACCATTGTGGCCTCCGCGACTGTCCCGGTGCCGGCCTACATCATGATGTCGCCCCTGGGTGACCGGATCTACCTCGCGTTCGGCAACGAAGTCGCCGCGTACAACGCGAACACGCTGGAGCAGGTCGCTCGCGTGCGATTTGACGGACCGGTGATCGCACTCACGACGACACCATCGGGCGATCGCGTCTTCGTGGCCACCGAGCGCTCCCAGGACATCGCCATCCTGGATCGATACAGTGGCGAGCGGTCGGATGTGATCCGGTTGCCGGGCGCCGCGAAGGAGCTGCGCATCGACCCGCTCGGCCGCCTGCTGCTCGCGCGGCCGGACACCGGTGATTCGGTATGGGTGATCAACGTTGGCACCAACCGGGT
The DNA here is from genome assembly GCA_035559475.1 of Gemmatimonadaceae bacterium. Classification (GTDB taxonomy): domain Bacteria; phylum Gemmatimonadota; class Gemmatimonadetes; order Gemmatimonadales; family Gemmatimonadaceae; genus JABWBJ01. The sequence continues at coordinate 5,461 of DATMBT010000435.1, read as the reverse complement.
GGTGGCCACACTCCCGACCACGTGGCGCGCAGACCTCCCCAACGTGGGTCCGGACGGCGCCGTGGCCACGATCGTCGGCCGTGACGTGAACTTCAGCATTCCCGGCGCCAAGCCCCGCATGATCGTGCAGGACGGCGCGAACGAGATCTGGCATTTCGTGTTCTGGAATGGTTTCCGCCCACGCGCACCGGGACTCGACCAACCAGTGGTGTTCGCCGTAGACACGGCGTATTTCGTGGCGCCGAGAGGCGACTCGCTCGCCACCGTGCCGCCAACGCAGGTTGACTCTCAGGCCTCGCGCCCCACGGTCGTTCCTGCGGATACGGCGACCCTGAGGCCAACACCAGTCAGCATTTGGAGCGTCCAGGTGGCGGCGGTCCTTTCCGAAGATCGCGCCAAGGAAATTGCGAAGACGATTCGCGTCGACGGAGCGCAGCCTCGTGTGGTAGTTTCCGCCGTCGACGGAGCCCGCGTTTATCGCGTGGTGATGGGTCCATTCAGCTCGCGTGCCGAGGCGGATCGCGTCGGTCGTGAGTCAGGCAGGGACTACTGGGTGTTCGAGGGAGTGCCATGAAGCAAGCTTCGGATCGCGCTGTCAAAACGGGCGGACCGTTTCATGATCGTGCGGCGGTCGCCATCGTCGGCGAGAGTCTCGCAGACGTGGCGCGTGAGGCACTCAAGATTGCCCGGGTGGAATCGCAGAGTCGCCCGGTGTTGCTCGTGGATATGCTTGGGCAAGGGAGCGCGCTGGACCTCATGTTCGCCGACGATGACCCGCACGGCGTGTCCGATGCGGCGCGATACGGCGTATCGCTGGCGCGGTGCGCGAGGCCGGTGCCAAACGCGGATAGCCTGTTCGTCGTCCCGGGCGGGCACGAAACCCCACTCGCCGATGACGTGCTCACCGACCACCTGTGGGGATCATGGTCCGACCAGTGCCGTCGAGCCGGCGCCCTGCTGGTGGTCGCCGCCCCGGCTGACCTTCACTTCGTCGGCAAGGCCATCGACCAGCTCGACGGCATGGTGATGATTGGTGACGCGGCAGCGCCGACAACACAGGCGCCGCTGATCGGACGTGTTCCCTCGAGTCGCCGGCGCACCGCAGTTGAGGGAACACCACGGACCATTACGCCCGCGGAAGTTGAGGCGGTGCGAGTGGCCACGCCCGTCCCCGTAAGGCGCAGCTTACTCGCGGTCGGCATCGCGGTCCTCGTGGTTGGCGGTGCCTTCATCGCACCATGGGCGAACGGCCGGATTTTCCAGCGCACACCACCGTCCGAGACTGCGGGGACTGTGCCGATCGTTCTGCCGGGTGACCCTGCGGTCGCCACCACGGTTGCCGCTGCGGTTGTGGACCTCCCGCCGGGTGCCGCGCCCTGGTCCGTGGAAGTTGCGAGCGTGAACTCATTCAATGGCGCCATGGCGCGCGTAAGGCAGGCGCTTGATTCCCTGCCCGTGCCTACGTTCGCCGCGACGCAGCCGGGTGGAGGTTCCGCGGTCTGGTACCGCATGCTCGCCGGCGCGTTCGCGAGCAGCGAGTCGGCCGATTCCCTGCTCAACGCGCTCCGGCAGCGCGGAGTCCTGGGCCCGGCCGCCGGCCGTGTGGTCCAGGCGCCGTTCGCCTGGCTCCTCGAGGAAAGCGTCACCGAAGACCAGCTGCCGATCCGGCTCTTTGGCTGGCGCCAGCAGGGCCTTCCGGCGTACGCGTTGATGGATCGCAGCGGGATCACGCGGATCTATGCCGGCGCCTACCAGAGCGAGGCCGAAGCACGATTGCTGACGCCCACGCTCGACAGTCTCAACCTTTACGCGACCCTCGCGATGAGAGTCGGGAGTATTCGTTAGGTGCGCCTGACCAGGCTCGAGATGCAGGGCTTCAAGTCGTTCGCGGACGAGACGTCCATGCTGTTTGATGATGGCGTTACGGCCATCGTCGGTCCCAACGGCTGCGGAAAGTCCAACGTGTCGGATGCCGTGCGATGGGTGCTGGGCGAACAGAGGGCCAGGATCCTCCGTGGCGCCAAGATGGAAGAAGTGATCTTCCAGGGATCGTCGGCGCGACGAGCCGTCAACGTCTCCGAGGTCTCCCTGGTCTTTGCGAACGATGACGGCGTCCTCCCGACGCCGTTTCGCGAAGTCGTCGTCACACGACGGCTCTCGCGGTCGGGCGAAAGCGAATACCTGCTGAACGGGTCGCCGTGCCGCCTGCGTGACATACACGACATGATGCGCGGCACCGGCCTGGGCGCCGACGCGGGTGTGGTCATCGAGCAGCGCATGATCGACGCGCTGCTGTCCGACCGGCCCGACGACCGTCGCGAGCTGTTCGAGGAAGCCGCGGGCATCGGCCTCTATCGCGATCGCCGCCGCAACACCGAGCGTCGCCTTGACGAGACGACCCAGGACCTCGCACGCCTCGACGACCTGCTCGGCGAGGTGCAGAGCCAGGTGCGGTCGCTGTCGCGGCAGCGGAAGCGCGCCGAGCGCCATGCGGAGCTCATGACTCGTCGCTTCGCGGTGGACCTGACGCTCGCCTCACGAGACATGGCGTCGTGGCGTGAAGAGCTGGCGCAACTTGAAGTGCGGGTCCGCGACCTTCGCGAGAACATGCCGCTCCACGAGGAGCGCGTACGCCAGGCCGAGGGCGCGCGCGATGAGTCGCATCGCGTCCGGTCCTCGAGCGATGCGCACCGGAACGAAGTCTCTCGTCAGGCAGGCGCCGTGCGCGAAGCCGTCCAGGCGCTCCGCTCGGAAATCGCCGTCGCCAGCGAACGCCATCGCAACGCGATGGAACGGCGCCAGCGCGCCGAGGATGAACGGCGTGACGGCAACGAGGCCGAAAACCGCCTCGACAGCGAGCTCGCCGCGGCCGCGGCAGAGTGCGGCGAACTCGATCGTTCCATGATTGCCGCTCGCGAAGAGTCCGAGGCGCGCACCGCCGCGGAGACCGAGGCGCGTGAGGCAGTTCGCATCGCCCGCGAGGGCGCCGAGACGTCAGAACGCATGTCTCGTCAGGCACGGGACCAGATGCGCACGCTCGTGGCGGACCGGGAAGCAGCGCTTCGCGAGCTGAACGAACTCGAGACGCGGACACGGGCGCTCGACGCGGAACGCGGGCAATTGAACGAAGCGGCCGAGGTCCTCGCGCGCGAGATCGGAAGCGCGCAGGCGACGGCTATGTCGGCTCGTGAACGGGTGGAGCACACGCAGTCGGCGCTCGACCAGGCCCGTCTCGACGCCCTCACGGCGCGAGAACAGGATGCCGCCGCTCGCGTCGAGCTCGGACGGATCGAAGACCTCTACACCGCGATGGAAGGACGCGTGCACGGCCTCGAGGGCCTGGAGCGCGAGCGCGTCGGCCTTGCCCCCGCTGCAGCGAAACTGCTCGAAGCCCGCGACCGGTTTGGTCCTGACGCCATCCTCGGTCCGCTGTCGGACTTCGTCTCAGCGAACGCCAACGCGGCCGCGGAGATCGAACGGTTCCTCGGCATGAGCGTTCACGCGGTGCTGGTGCGCGATCGTGTGGTCGCGGACGCGATTCGCGAATGGCACGCCGAAACTGGCCCCGGTCCACTGCTCCTGCTTCCTCTCGACGCGGTTTCCGTCATACCTCGTGTCGAACCCGGGGAGTTGATCGAACAGCTCGACGTCGCGCCCGAGGCGAGGGCGTGGGCCCGCGTGCTCCTGGAGCGCGTGAAGTCGCTCGAGGACGGGTCGTTCATCGATCGACGTGGCGCCGTCTGGTTGCCAGGTCCCTCGGCGGGACCTGGTCCGTTACGCCGCCGTGCCGAGTTATCGAGCCTGCGGGCCGAGTTGGACACCGCCGGCGAGGCACGCCGCGCGGCGATTACGGCCGCTGAAGTCGCGCGCACCCGCTTGCAGGACGCTGAAGTCGCGGTGGTCGACGCCGCGGACGCGTCCCACGCGGCGCATAACGTGGAACGCCACGCTCGAGAGGCGCTCGCGGAACTCGAGCGGCGTCACGGGCGTTATCAGCGCGAGCTTCACGAGTCTCGCACGCAATCGGCCCAGCTCTCCGGACGCATCGAGGTGCTGGAATCCGACCTGCGCACCATCGACGACTCGCAGTCGCACGCGCGTGATGAAGCCGCCAACCACGACGCGCGGGCCAACCAGCACCGCGACGGGCTCGTGTCGGCCGAGGCGCGTATGGATGCGGCTCGCGATCGGCGCACCGACGGCCAGGTGGCATTGGCGCAGGCGCAGGCCCGGTTGCAGGTCGCGATGGACCGTCAGCAGCGGCTGCGGAGCGAGCGCGATGCTGCGGCGACGCGAGTGGCCGCGCTGGCCACCGAGTTGACGGTGATCGAAGAGGCAGACCGCGCGCTGGCCGCGCAGATGGACGCGTGGCAGCAGGACCTCGAGACTCGGGTCGCCAGCCTCTCCGACGCGGAATCGAGGCTGGATGCCGCGGAGCGGGCGGTGACGGAGGCCAACGAGCGCGCTGAGCAGGCAGAGCACGCCCTCGACGCGGCCCGGGTGACCGCGCACGACCAGGGTGAGGAACTGCATAACGCGCAACTGCGTTTCACGGAGCTCTCCGGTCGTCGCACCGCCATCCGTGAACGGCTGGAAGCGGAGTGGCGCCGGCCGCTGGATGAGCTCATGTCCACGGTGCAACCGCTGGACCTGGATGACGACGCGCTGCGGGCCGAGGCGGTCGCGCTGCAGCAGCAGGTGGACGCGTTAGGTCCCGTCAACCCGCTCGCGATCGAGGAGCATGACGACGAGGTCAAGCGGTACGACTTCCTCTCGACGCAACGCGCTGACCTCTCCGAGGCCCGGAACTCACTCCAGACGGCAATCCGCGAGATCGACGCCACGGCGCGCGACATGTTCATGGCCACCTTCACGCAGGTGCGCGAGAACTTCCGCCACATCTTCATGACGCTGTTCGGCGGTGGCGAATGCGACCTGAGGCTGGAGAACCCGGAACTGCCGCTCGACTGCGACATCGAAGTGCATGCGTCGCCGCGCGGGAAGCGGACCCAGCGAATCCACCTGCTGTCCAGCGGTGAGCGCGCACTCGTGGCGCTCTCGTTGCTCTTCGGCATCTTCCTCACGAAGCCGAGCCCATTCTGCCTGCTGGACGAGGTGGACGCGCCGCTGGACGACGCCAACATCGGGCGATTCGTGCGGATGCTGAACGAGTTCAAGGCGAAGACACAGTTCATCGTGTTCACGCACAACCCGCGCACGACGACGGAAGCCGCCGACGCGGTGTACGGCATAACGATGCAGGAGCCGGGCGTGTCCTCGGTCGTAAGCGTGCGGATGCGCGGACCGAACCTTGACGATACGGTCCACGATGAGGACGAAGCGGCGGTCGATACTGCCATCGCAGTAGAACCACCACCGCCGGAAGCGGTAGCTACGTCCCTGTAACCGGATGGGAGATGGGAGATGGGAGATCTGAGATAAACTGCCAACTTGATCAGAC
>DATMBT010000434.1:0-7418 GCA_035559475.1 Gemmatimonadaceae bacterium | reverse complement strand
GTTCATCATTGCCAACGCCGGCATGGCGTGGTGCTTCGGGGTCAACGCGCTCAGCTACCTCACGGTCCTCATCGGCCTGAAGCGAGTGCGGTTGCCGCCGTGGCAGGAGCCACGGATGCCGGGGAAACCGCTTCAGCAAATCCGGGAAGGCCTGGTCTTCGCGATGCGCGACCGACCGATGCGTGCGATCCTGGAACTGGTCACGGTCTACTCGGTGCTCGGCATTCCGTACATCGCAATGATGCCCGTGCTCGCGCGTGACCGGCTGGGGCTTGGGGCGGGTGGATACGGCGTGATGTTGTCGGTGCTCGGCATCGGCGGGTTGACTGGCGCGCTCGCGCTGGCGTCGGCAGGCCTGCACATCCGTCGCGGGTACCTGCTGGTCCGGACGGCGATCGCGTACGCGACGCTGCTGCTGATCCTGAGCTTCGTGCGCGTGCCCGGGTTCGCCTACCCGATCCTGCTTGTGACGGGATTCCTGATGATCGTCAACAACGCGATGGCCAACGGCATGCTGCAGACCATGGTGCCTGACGAGTACCGCGGGCGCCTGATGTCCATCTACTCGATGATCGTGGTGGGACTGCCGCAGGTGGTCGGCGCGTTCTCGGCGGGCGTGATCGCAGGGTTGATCGGAGTCGAGTGGGCGATCGGAGGAGCGGCGGTTGGAATGCTGCTGTTTGCGTGGTGGTTGTTCAGGAGATACCCCGAACTTCGAGAGCTCTAGGGGCGCTGGTTTGGTAGGGCTGTTTGCTGGGGCAAGTTGCTGCAAGCTGGAGCGGGATGCTGGGACAGCACGTCAGGCATGATTGCACCAGCACCAGCTCCAGTCCCAGCACCATGCACGAGCAAACAGCACTCACAACCCAGCTTCAGTTGTCAGGCGTCAAGCCTCTCCCTGGCGAGATCGAGTACCATCTCAACACACCGATCGATGCCCAGCCACGCCGTGTTGAGCATGATGTGATAGTGCTCCGGCGCGAGCCACTCGCGACCGAAGGTGCGCTTCACGTATTGCTCCCGCTGCTGGTTCTTCTCCCTCACCAGTTTGTCCGCCTCTTCGTGGCTCAAGCCGTCGCGCTCCATGACTCGCTGCACCAGCGCCTCATGCGGCGCGAAGCAGTACACCTGAAGGACATCGGTTCGCTGGGCGAGCAGCGCCTGCGCACCTCGACCGACCACGACGGCCGGACCGCGGGCGATGGCTTCCTCGATCACCTCGCGCGTGGCATCGGCGACGCGTTGTTCCGTGGGAGGCATCGGCGTCGCGAGGGATGCCGAAACCACTTCGCCGCCGCCAAGGGCGAGCGCGTCGGCGAGGCGTTCGGCCAGCGACGGGGAGCGCTCGTCGATAGCCTGAACTGCGGCAGGTGTGCGGTGCAGTCCCCTGGCAATGCCGTCGATGAAGTCGTTGTCGAGGAGCCGCCAGCCGAGCGCTTCCGCGACAAGGCGGGCGACCTCACCGCCGCCCGAGCCGAATTGTCGGGTGATCGTGATCGCGGGCATGTCAGTCTCTCGGCACGTCGCGAACATACAGCACTTCAGCGGGCTCGAATCCCAGCGATTCCCAGGCTTTGCGGCCAATCTCGTTGCTGAGGGCGCACTGGAGTCTCATGCCGGCGAGGTGGTGCTTGCGACACCAGCGATCCGCGCCGGCAAGCAGGGCCCGCATGACGCCGCCGCGCCGTTCCGACGGCATGACATACGCCGTCGTGACGACTGCCTGACGAGCTTCGGTCACGAGCGGAGTCCGGCGCACCGCGCGGCACCGCAACATGCCAATGGCTTCCTGTCCGCGGGTCGCGAGCAGGACCACCTGGTCCGTCATCTCGAGCTCGGCCCTCGTCAGGCTCAGAGCGCGTGCCTCAGCATCGGGATGCGGGTCGGCGAACAGCGGATTCCGTTCCTCCTCCCGGAGCAACGCGACGCGCATGGCCGCGACGGCGTCCAGGTCCTTCAGCGTCGCTGGTCGTACTGCCACGCGGGGCCGGCGGCGCACAGCCAGCGCCGGCCCCGGCGCACGTCGATGCGACTCGTCAGGCACTCAGTCCGCCGCCGAAGTGATCCTGGTCGGGCCGGCGGCGCCCTTCGGGGTGGGCCCGACCATATTGACCGGCATCGGAGCGGGAGATCTTGCGCCGTGCGACCAGCGCCTCGAGGACGAGTTCGCAGGCGGCGACCGCCGTCGCGTGGTCGCGTTGGCGCGCCAGCCCGACGTGGTGCACGACCTCGACCAGGCCTGGAACCGTCTGGAAGGCCTCGTACATCGACGACGTGTCCACGTCGTCGGCGACCTGCAACGCGCCGCCTTCGTCGAACCACACCACCGGTTCGTCGGTATTTGCGCCGCCGGCGCGGGCGCGGAAAGTCGCCTCCGCGGCCCGGCGGATCAGTTCGCGCGCGATCGACGACGCGCCGATCAGCTCTCCCTCGTATTCGAGCTCGATCTTGCCCGTGATCGCCGGCAGCGCGGCGTAGAGGTCCGACAGTCGCGGCACCGCTTCGTTCTCGCCCAACTGGATGGCGCGACGCTCCGCGTTCGAGATCACGCCTTCGAGCAGCGAAATCGGCATGCGCTGTGAAACGCCGGATCGCCGGTCCACGCGCTTGTCCGTGCGCGCCTCGAACGCGACGCGCTCGATCACCTCGGCGACGAAATCGGGGATCCGCACGGGAACCAGGCCGCGATCGGCCCACGCTTCCTGCTTCGTGATCTGCATGCCCAGCTCGACGCTTTCCGGGTAATGCGTGCTGATCTCGCTGCCGATGCGATCCTTGAGCGGTGTGATGATCTTGCCGCGCGCGGTGTAGTCCTCCGGGTTCGCCGTGAAGCACAGCAGCACATCAAGGGGAAGGCGTACCGGATAGCCTTTGATCTGGACGTCGCCTTCCTGCATGATGTTGAAGAGTCCCACCTGCACCTTGCCGGCGAGGTCGGGCAACTCGTTGAGCGCGAAGATGCCCCGATTGGCGCGCGGGAGCATGCCGTAGTGCATCGTCAGTTCATCGGACAGGACGTGACCACCGCGCGCGGCGCGGATCGGGTCAACGTCGCCGATGATGTCGGCGATCGTGACGTCAGGCGTGGCGAGTTTCTCGACGTAGCGCGCTTCGGGGCCGATCCACGCGATTGGCGTGTCGTCGCCGGCTTCAGCCAGGAGGTTCCGGGCGAAGCGCGAGATTGGCGCATACGGGTTGTCGTTCACTTCGCTGCCTTCGACGACCGGGATGGCGTCATCGAGGAGGGAGGCCAGCCCGCGGAGGATGCGCGACTTGGCCTGACCGCGCAGGCCGAGGAGGATGAAGTTGTGGCGTGCCAGCACCGCGTTGACGATCTGCGGCACGACTGATTCATCGTAGCCGACTACGCCTGGGAAGATCGGCGCGTCCTCGCGTAACCTGGCAATCAGGTTTTCGCGCAGTTCGTCCTTGACCGATCGGAGGATCCGATCGGGCGCGCCGGCTGGTGATCGGCGGAGTGCGCCGAGCGTGCGGGGGTGTTCAACCACGATCCCGAGTCCTGTCGTGCGTCGTTAGGCGGAGGCGCCGAGTGGCGCCGGGCTCTTAGAGCCTACTTGTCGGAAGCGCGGATTGGCAGGGCACTCTTGGCGACAGACGATATCGATGGGGCAGTCTCAAGCCGCAACCGACGGCAGAGTCCGGTTGAGGGCCCATCGCTAAAATGCCAAACCCCTTGTCGTTCTTGAACTTGGGACCGCTCAGGCGCTTGACACTTCATCGTTACGGTCTAGATTGCTTCCGCCTGCCAGCGGACTGCGACCCCCGCTCCCGCGCCCCCTATCCCTACGGAGTTTGAAATGAAGCACCTGGTTCTTGCTGCCGCCGTCGTTGTGTTTGCCGCCTGCGCGAAGGCTGAAGAAGCCGCTCCCGCGGCCGACTCGCCTGCCGCTGCCGCGGCTCCTGCGGTTGATTCCGCCGCCGCCGCCACTCCGGACAGCACGAAGATCGATTCGACCAAGAAGGACACGACCCACAAGATGTAACGCTTGCTGGCGTGGATCTCTGACGGGGCGCGACTGGTTCGCGCCCCGTTTGCTTTTAGCCAGGGAAAGGCAGCTGCTCGACCGTCGCGTCCACATTCCGGTCAGACCAGGACGCGCGCAGCACGGACCCGGGCTCGATTTCGCGGCGAACAACGGCAAGCGCAATCGCGCCACGCCGTGGTGAAATGGCGCCGCTCTTCACGGTGCCCACCGCCTTGCCTTCGGCGTCCTGAAGCTCCGTCCCTACCGGGGGCACGGCCGATTCGCTGAAACGGAGGCCGCGCAACAGGCGATTGACGTGCCCACGATAGTGAACTCGCGCGACCGTCTCCTGTCCCGTGTAGCAACCCTTCGTGAACGAGATCGCCTCGAGGCGGTCCATGTCCACTTCCTGCGCGAGCAGGTTGTCGTCCATATCAACTCCCCACTCGGGGCGACCGGCTTCAATGCGGGCGACGAGGAGCGCATCGCCGAATTCTTCGACTGCGCCGGCGGCGGCAAGTCGAGCACGCAGCGCGTCCACTTCGGCGCGCGGTCCGATGACATCAAAACCGTCGACGCCGAAATCGGGAACGCGTGCCACCATGAGCGACTCACCGGCGACGACGTTGGCATACGGTACTTCTGGCGGAATGGCGTCGTGGCCGAGTACGGAGCGCAGTAACGTCGCGGCTCCGGTCCCGAAGATTCCGACGTCACCCGTGTTCTGGCTGACGTCTTCGTATTTCGCGAGTCGCGGGTTTACGAACTTCCGGATCATCGCAACCCAGCCAGGTGCGGCCGCTGCCGTTACGTCAACAAGGAAGCCGTCCGTGCGCGCAAAAATCCTGGCATCCGTGATAACCTTGCCTTTTGGCGTCAGCGCGGCGGCGTATTGACCGCGTCCCGCGGAAAGTGCCGCGACGTCGCTGGTGACGAGGCCCGTCAGCGATTCCGCCGATTTCTCGCCGCTGAAACGCATACGCAGCCGACTGGACCGGTCTGCGACCACCGCGCCGTTCTGCAGGGCGTGGTACGCGCGCTCAGTCACTGCTGTGATGTTGCCTGCGCCAGGTGTTTCGACTTGCATGCCGCAACTCCAGTCAGACGATCGGCTCGTTCCGTGGCGCGACCAGCGAAAGGAGCGCTTCCGCGGTGAGTCCGCCTATTGAGGAAACGTAACCATCGGCTTCGAGCGCGACGTGCGCGGGTACGTCGCCAACCACCACCGACGCGATGCCGGCGGCGCGCGCGGCCCGAACGCCGGGTAATCCGTCCTCGATCGCTACGACAGTCCCGCGTACCACGCGGGCGCGGGCGCGCTGCAGCCGGGCGAGAGCCACCCGATATGGCTCGGGCGAGGGCTTTGGCGGCGCGTCTTCGGCGGCGACTACGCACGTAAAGAGGTGGTCGATGCGCGCCAGCGAGAGCACGAACATTGCGTCGTCGCGAGGCGATCTCGTGACGAGGGCCAGGCGAACGGTGTCGTGGAGGCGTTCCAGTGTTTCGCGCGCGCCTTCCACGAGGGTGAGTCCCTTCCCGATGTACGCGCGGTACGCGCGCTCGGCGCGGTGTGCGGCCAGCGCGACCGCGGTCTCGTCGCGGACACGACTGGTTCCGTGGAAAGCGGCGCGGATCGCATCCTCGAACGACAAGCCCGCGCAGAGGTCGCGGTAGTCGTTCTCGGGCAGGTTGACGCCGTCGGCGTGGAGCGCCGCCACAATGGCGTCGTGTCGTGCCTCGCCGGTGTCGGCGATGACTCCTTCGAGCTCGAGCAGGACGGTATCGAGCATACGACGATAACTAACGATTCCTGCGACCTAACGCTACTGCGAACTGCGATGGCCGCAGTACGGCGAACACGGACGACGCGGGCTACGCCCACGGATGAACACAGGTACTGCCTGGTGAAAAACCGGGGCACATGTGTGCCCCGGTTTTTCACCACGAAGTATCCGCGTCACCCGCGGCGTTTCCGCGTCATCCGTGTTCGGCCCTACCCGTGGTGATCGTTGTAAGAACGATCGAGCAGGTCCACGGGATGGACACACCGCACTCGTGATCCAGAGCGGATCAGGCCGGCCCCGATTTGCATGTGACACCCTGGATTGCCGGTCACGACGAGCGAAGCACCGGTGGCCCGCACATATTCGAGTTTCGGATCCAGAACCCTCGCCGCGGTATCGGGCTCCGTCAGGTTGTAAATGCCGGCGCCGCCGCAGCAGCGGTCAGCATCGGGGAGTGCCACGAGGTCAAGCCCGGGAATTGCGCGAAGGATTGCGAGCGGCGCGTCCGTGATTCTCTGCGCGTGGTGCAGGTGACACGGGGCATCGTAGGTGACGCGGAGCGGCAGGCGACCGCCGGGCACCGGACCCGCCGCGACGAGCAGTTCGCTGACGTCGCGGACGCGCGCGCTGAATCGAGCCGCACGTTCAGCCCACCCGGCGTCGTCGCGCAGGAGGTGACCATAGTCCTTCATCATGGCGCCGCATCCCGCGGCGTTCACGGCGATGAACTCGGCGCCCGATTGCTCGAACGCGGCGATGTTCCGGCGGGCGAGGTCGCGTGCACGCGCCTGGTCACCGGCGTGCTCGTGCAGTGCGCCGCAACACTGCTGGCCCGGCGCGGCCACAGGTTGGTAGCCATTCCGCCCCAATACGCGCTTCGTAGCCTCGTTGGTGTGCGCGAAGAGTCCGTCCATCGCGCAGCCGTCGAGCGTTGCGACGGAACCGCGAGCGGGAGTCGCCTGGACGGCCCTTGCTCGCGATGTGAAGACGGGTCGCGTGGACTCGAGCATCGCGAACGCGAACCCCGCGCGGCCCGGCAGACGAGCGAGAAGACTCGTCAGGCGGAGTGTCCGCGCGACTCGTGCCAGCCCGAACATCACACTGCGCAAAGAAGCACTCGCCATCGTGGTGAGCATCGAAGACGCGACCGCCCCCATCGGCCGCCGGATCGCGATGGTCCCCCGAGTCGCTTCGAGCAAGTGGCCGTACGGCACGCCGCTGGGACACGCCGTCTCACAGGCCCGGCAGCCCAGGCAACGATCGATGTGCGTGGTGAGCGCCGGATCATCGATGGGGATGTCGCCCTCGACGGCACCGCGCATGAGCATCAGGCGGCCGCGCGGACTGTCGTTCTCGTCCTCCAGCACGAGGTACGTCGGGCAGGCCTGCAGGCAGAACCCGCAGTGGACGCAGAGGTCCAGCCCTGACGCGGACTCGTCGAGCGGCGTGCCGGCGAGGACGCGACGCGGACGTGTCTCCGTGCTCACGCGTGCTCCGGGCCGAAGATGCCGCGGTTGAGGATGCGGTGCGGATCGAACGCCTTGCGGAGCCGTCCGGCGATGGCGTCGATGGCTTGCGATGCCTGACGAGCGTCGTGCCACCCGTCCTGCCCGCACTCGACGACGCGCCGGTCGTCCGGCTCAAAGCG
>DATMBT010000433.1:0-3018 GCA_035559475.1 Gemmatimonadaceae bacterium | reverse complement strand
TCTGCGAAGTCGTAGGCGATGCTGTCTTTCATCGCCGCGCGTGTGCGAAACGCGAGTGAGTCGAGTGCGCTCTTCAGCGTGTCGGGTTTTGGCGGTTCGCTGCTGTACGAGCGGATCAGTTTCCCCGTGCCGTCGAGGAAGTCGAGCGTGACCTTTGCCGTGGACTCCGTGCGCAGCCAGTAGTCGATGTAGGCGCCACCACGCGGATTCTGCCCCGCGGTGAGGCTGGTGCCGCCACCCGAGAACCAGCGCACCGCAGGCGAAGGCTGGAAGAGGAACTGCGCTTTTGACGTGACCGAATCGGCCAACTGCCGGATCAGCGACAGGTCATCGATCGCCCAGAAACTGCGGCCGTGCGTTGCCGCAACGAGGTCGTTGCCATGCACGCGCAGGTCGCGAACGCTTACGCGCGGCAGGTTGATCTGCAGCGGCTCCCAGTGCGCGCCATCGTCGAACGAGACGTACACGCCGATCTCGGTGCCGGCGTACAGCAGGCCGCGCCGCACAGGATCTTCGCGAATGGTGCGCGCATAGGCACCGTGCGGGATCCCAGTGGTGATCGATGTCCAGGTTTTTCCATAGTCCGACGACTTCCAGAGATACGGCGCGAAGTCGTCCTGCTGGTACCGGTTCGCAGCGACGTACACGATGGCGGGATCGAAATGCGACGGCTCGATGCCAGCGGTGCGAGTGAACTTCCCATAGGCGCGCGGTGTCACATTCTCCCAGTTGGCACCCGCGTTTCGTGACACGTGAATCAGCCCGTCATCGCTGCCGGCCCATAGCAGTCCCGCCGAGCGAGGCGATTCATTGAACGCATACACCGTCGCATACCACTCGGCCCCCGTCATCTCGCCGTGAATCGGGCCGCCCGTTCGCTCCAGCGTCTTCGGGTCTGCGACGGTGAGGTCGGGGGAGATCTTCTCCCAGCTCGCGCCTTCGTCGCGCGACCGCATAACGAATTGCGACGTGGCGTAGAGTGTCTTCGGGTCGTGCGGTGAAATGACAACCGGGTACGTCCACTGAAAACGGTACTTGATATCGGCGGCGGCGTATCCGTCGTAATTCCCCATCCAGGCAGAGATGTCCCGCTCCTGCCGCGCGCGGCGGTCGTGGCGGGTCATGAAGCCGGTGTAGCAGCCGCCGTAGGTGATGTTGGGATCGCGAGGGTCAACGGCGATGGTCGCGTTTTCACACCCCGCGACGGAGTAGTAGTCGCTGTCACCGATCTCGCCGTCATCGGATCGCGATGCAATGGAGACCGCCGAGTTGTCCTGCTGGCCGCCGTAGACGCGGTACGGCCACTGGTTGTCGGTCATGACGTGATAGAACTGCGCGGTCGGCTGGTTGTTGTCGCTCCTCGACCAGGTCGTGCCACCATCCAGCGAGACGTTCGCGCCGCCGTCATTGCCGTTGATCAGGCGCTTCGAGTCTCTGGGGTCCACCCACATGATGTGCGTGTCACCGTGAGGAACGCGCAGCATCGAGAATGTCTTCCCGCCGTCGATCGACTTCCACACCTGCAGGTTCATCACGTAGACGGTGTTTTCGTCCGACGGATCGGCCGTGACCAGCGAGTAGTACCAGGCACGGACATGGAAGCGCGGGTCCGGTGTCGTTCGCTGCCAGGTGTCGCCGCCATTGTCGCTGCGGAAGATGCCGCCGGCCGAATCGGGGGCCTCGATGCTGGCGTAGATGCGCCTCGGGTTGGCCGCGGAGACGTCGAGCCCGATCTTGCCTAACGGCAACTTCGGGATGCCGGGATTGAAGGTGAGCTCGGTCCAGGTGTCACCACCGTCGAGCGTCTTCCAGATGCCGCTGCGTCCACCGCCGGCGATCATCGACCACGGCGTGCGCTGGAACTTCCAGAAGGATGCGTAGAGGATGCGCGGGTTGGACGGATCGATCGTGAGGTCGTTGGCGCCGGTGCTATCGTCGATGAAGAGGATCTTCTTCCAGCTCTTTCCACCGTCCGTCGTGCGAAACACGCCACGCTCAGCGTTAGGCCCGAACGCATGACCGATCGCCGAGACGTACACCCGGTCCGGATCCCTGGGATCCACGATGACGTCAGTAATCTGGTGCGTATCGTTGAGGCCCAGGTGCTGCCAGGTCTGGCCGGCATCAGTCGACCGGTACATCCCGGTCCCGTAGGTCAGGTCTTCCCGGAGCTGGGACTCGCCGGTTCCGACGTAGATCACGTTAGGGTCCGACGGGGCAAGGGTGATGGCGCCCACGGACGAGATATCGCTCTTGCCGTCGGTGAGGTTGCGCCACGTCTGCCCGGCGTTGGTGGTCTTCCAGACGCCGCCGTTCACCGCGCCGAAGTAGAACACGAGCGGCCTGGTGGGATCGCCTGTGACGGCATCAACGCGTCCACCCCGGAACGGGCCGATTTCCCGCCACCGCAGCGCCTTGAATCGTGGCGATGTGGACGCGGGACTCGTGTAGAGCCGGGGATCGTATGTCACCCGTGTCGTTGCGGATTCCCCGGCGCGCTGGGCGCTCAGGGGTGCTGCAAGCGCGGCACTGAACACGACGAAGCTGGTCAGACGCATGGTCTTCATTTGATTCGGGGTATTCGGGAAGAACGAAATGAATGGTGCGGCGAGCCTGACGCCAGCGGTCGGCTGCCGGTGGCGGCTCAACGTAATGCGTCAGCCCACTTGCCTGAGATCGCGCCAATCTCCTGCATCACGTCTGCGTCGGTCCTGCCTGACGACTTGAGGACGTGGAAGCTGTGATCCGCGCCGTCGATCCAGTGCATGCGCCAGGTTGGCGCCACCGTTTCGAGCACCTCTTTCATCAGCGCTGGCGTGCAGAAGTCATCACGCGTGCCGTTGATGCACAAGGTCGGAACGTGAATTGACGGCAGGTGTGCGGACCGCAGCTGCTGCGGACGTCCTGGCGGGTGGAGGGGATAGGCCAGCAACAATAGTCCGTCGCAAGCGAAGCCCTCGGCCGCCATCATGGAAGCCGCACGCCCACCCATCGAACGTCCACCGATGATGAGCCGAC
>DATMBT010000432.1:0-7382 GCA_035559475.1 Gemmatimonadaceae bacterium | reverse complement strand
GCGATCTGTCCGAACTCATACGGGTCATCCACAATCGGCGCGAAGAAATCGACCGTCTGCACGAGCGCGAGGTCGTCGGACAGCCTGAAGACCCCCGCGTCATCGAAGGTCTCACGACCGACGAGGATTCGGGGATCGGGTCTCGCGTCCAGCGGCGCGAGGGCGCGGTTCAGGTCACCCGGACCCAGCTTGGCGGCTCAACCCGCGCAGCGGGCGAACTGGGTGAGGCGAAAGGTCTGGGCTCGAAGGTCGGTCATGCGTGATCCTCACGAGGGTCGAGGGTCGAGGGTCGTGGGTCGAGTAGGAATCAGGGCGGAGGCGAAGGAAAGTTCCAGTTCACCCTACCTGAAACTCTGCCCTTTCCTCGACCCTCGACCCTCGACCCTCGACCCTCAAGCCTATCCCAGGTGCGCAACCAATTCGATTTCGACGCGCACGCCACGCGGCAACCCGGCCACCTGCACCGTTGATCGCGCGGGACGCGCGTCGCCCATCGCCGCGGAATACACCTCGTTCATCCGGGGAAAATCCGCCATGTCCTGCAGGAACACGGTCGTTTTCACGACATCCTTCCATGACGCGCCTGCGGCTGCCAGCACCGCCTGCAGGTTGTCCATGACGCGACGGGTTTGCGACACGATGTCCCCTTCGACGACCTGGCCCGTGCCAGGATCGGTCGGGATCTGCCCCGCGGTATAGAGGAAACCTCCGGCGATGATGGCCTGTGAATATGGACCAATGGCGGCCGGGGCCGCGTCGGTTTGAACGCTTCGCGTGCTCACGTTAGGCTCCTAGAAAAGACCGACGATGCTTCCGTCCGGCCGGACCGCCATCCGCTCGGCAGCGGGCTCCTTCGGAAGGCCGGGCATCGTCATGATGTCGCCGCATTGCGCCACCACGAACCCGGCGCCCGCCGCGGGATACACCTCGTTCACGGTAATGCGGAAACCAGTCGGGCGACCAAGCTTGGTCGCGTCGTCGCTGAGTGAATACTGCGTCTTGGCCATGCAGATCGGCGTGGTCCCGAGTCCGATGGATTGCAGGTACTCGATGCTCCGTTCGGCCTTCGGTGAATAGTCCACGCCCGAGGCGCCGTACACCTTGGACGCCACGATCGCGATCTTCTCGCGAATGCCCAGGTTCACGTCGTACAGCGGAGTGAAGCGCGCCGCACCTTCGGCGAGGAGGCCGAGCACCTCGTGCGCGAGTTCTTCCCCACCGGCTCCTCCGCGGGCCCACACTTCGTTCATCGCCACCCGGACGCCCGCACGACGCGCTGCGTCGACCACCATCTTCAACTCGGCGTCGGTGTCTGACGTGAAGCGATTCACCGCCACTACGACGGGCAGGCCGAACTGCTTCACGTTCATGATGTGATGCTCGAGGTTGGGAAGCCCGCGCTCGAGCGCCGCGAGATCTTCGGTTCCCAGCTTCGACTTGGCGGCACCTCCATTCATCTTGAGCGCGCGAATGGTCGCCACCAGGACGGCCGCTTCGGGGTTGAGACCGGCCGTGCGGCACTTGATGTCGAAGAACTTTTCAGCGCCCAGGTCCGAGCCGAACCCCGCCTCGGTGACGACGATGTCGGCCAGCGCGAGCGCCGACTTCGTCGCGACCACCGAGTTGCACCCGTGCGCAATGTTGCCAAACGGTCCGGCGTGCACGAACGCCGGTCCACCCTCGAGCGTCTGGACGAGGTTCGGACGGATCGCGTCCTTCAGCAGCAGGCCCATCGCCCCCGCGGCCTTCAGGTCTCCGGCGCGAACCGGCTTCCGGTCAGCTCCGTACGTGGACCCGACGATGATGCGCGCGAGTCGCTCCTCGAGGTCCTTGACACTCGAGGCCAGCGCCACGATCGCCATGATCTCGCTGGCCGGGATGATCACGAACCGTTCCTCGCGCACCACACCCTCGGCGGGTCCACCGAGTCCGATGATCACTTTGCGGAGCGCGCGGTCGTTCATGTCGATGGTGCGCGGCCAGGTGATCCGGCGTGGATCGATGCCTAACGCGTTGCCCTGCTGCAGGTGGTTGTCCAGCATGGCCGCCAGCAGCGCGTGCGTGCTCGAGATGGCGTGGAAGTCTCCCGTGAAGTGCAGGTTGATGTCGTCCATGGGAAGCACCTGCGCATACCCGCCGCCTGCTGCGCCGCCCTTCACGCCAAACACCGGGCCCAGCGAAGGCTCGCGGATGCAGAGTGCCACACGCTTGCCGATGCGGCGGAACGCCTGGGCGAGTCCCACGGAAGTGGTCGTCTTGCCCTCACCTGCCGCCGTGGGGTTGATGGCGGTAACGAGCACCAGCTTTCCGCGCGCCGGACGGCTCGAGATCTCGAGCGGGATCTTCGCCTTGTATTTGCCGTACAGGTCGAGGTCGTCCGGCGTGAGGTCAAGTTCGGACGCGACATCGACGATGGGCCTGAGTTTCGCCTGCTGGGCGATTTCAATGTCCGACGGAACGGTCATGAGATGGGTGACGGAAGACGGGCGACGGGAGCGAACGCCGGGGCAACCTATGGGCGCGCCACAAGCGCTGCCAGATCGAAGAAACGGCCGGTGTTCTCTACCACAATCCTGCCGAATACTTCTGGATCAACGCCCCGGGCGGTCGCGACTTTCGACAACGTCAGCGCGACGTGTGCCGGTTCGTTGCGCTTTCCACGAAATGGAACCGGGGCCAGGTACGGTGCATCGGACTCCACCAGCAGGCGGTCTTCAGGAATGGAGCGGATCAATCCATCGTCCTCCCACTTCCTGAAGGTCACGACGCCACTGAAGGAGACAAACCAACCGGCGGACAGAGCCACTTCGGACAGGCTTGCCGGCCCCGTGAAGCAGTGCAGCACGCCCCGGACGCCGGACTGCCCGGCCTCACGGATCATGGCTGCGGAATCGTCCACCGCCTCACGAGTATGGACAACCACCGGGCGGCCCACTTCCGCCGCGAGGCGCAGTTGCGCATCGAATACGCCGCGCTGCACGTCGCGTGGCGAGTGGTCGTAGTGGTAGTCCAGCCCGCACTCGCCAATGGCCACCGCGCCCGCCGCGACGTGGGCGCGCACGCGGTCGAGGTCACGCGCCAGGTCGAAACTGGACGCTTCATGCGGATGCATCCCGGCCGTGTGCCACACGAGACCGGGGTACGCTGAGGCGATGTCCCTGGCGCGGTCCGCCGCGTCAGGCGACTCGCCGATACAGATAAGGGCCTGCGCCCCGGCGCGGCGTGCCCCGGCAATCACGTCCTCGCGGTCCGCGTCGAACGCGGGATCGGCGAGGTGGACGTGACTGTCCGCGAAGGGCGGCATGGTGCCCGGCCGCCCTCCGCTGCCTAACGCCCGGCCGGAGTCTTGCTGCCGCGCATCGGGCGGGGCGTTTCCGATTCGCCCTTCGACTCGGCACGCGCCTGGCTGGCCGATACGTGTGCCCCGCGCCCGGTCAGGTCCGCGCGCGGGAAGCGACGCTCGATGTAGAGAAGGATCGGCGACGCGACGTAGATGGAACTGAACGTCGCCACGAAGATGCCGAAGGTCATGACCAGCGAGAACGGCCGCAACACCTCACCCGCGAACAGCAGGAGCGTGATGGTCGCCGCCAGCGTGGTGACGTGCGTCAGCACCGAACGCGGGAGTGTCTCGTTGATCGACCGGTTGAGCGTGTCGTACAACGGTTCCCGGCGTGCCTTCTTCAGGTTCTCACGGACACGGTCGAAAATGATGATCGTGTCGTTGCCCGAATATCCGAGCAGCGTGAGGATCGCCGCGACGACTGTGAGCGAGACTTCGACGTGGAAGAGTTTGATGAACGCGAGCGTAATCAGGACGTCATGCGCCGTGGACAGTACCGCTGCCACACCAAAGCGCCATTCAAACCGGAACGCGAGATACACCAGCGTTATAAGCGAGGCGAGGAGCATGGCGATAATCGCGCCGCGAGCCAGTTCGTCGCCGACCCTGGCGCTCACCGCCTCGGTGCGCTCAATCGTGAATCCGTCGCCGTACTTCGTCTGCAGCAGGTCGCGAACGTGCCTGGCCACTCCTTCCGGCGCCGTGGACTGGCTGTCCGCGGATGCCACGCTCTGCACGCGAAGCGTGTACACCGTGGGCTCGCCAAACTGCGTGATTTCGGCTTCTCCCAGCGTCGCGCGCAGTTCAGCCGGGTCCGGCGGTTGGTTGAACCGTACCTGGAGGAGCGTCCCGCCCGTGAACTCGATGCTGTACCTGATGCCACGGAGGCCGAATGAACCCAGCCCGAGAACGATGAAGACAATCGTAGCGATGGCGGCGATGCGCCACCACTTGATGAAGTCGAACGACGTGTTGTGGAAGATCCGGTACATCAGATACTCAGCGTCTGTGCGCCGCGGGTGCGCGTAAGCCAGATGAGATAAAACGTCTTCACGATGAAGAGCGCCGCGAAGAGCGACGCCGAAATGCCGGCGATCAGTGTGACCGCGAATCCACGCACCGGACCGGTGCCGTACTGGTAAAGAACAGCGGCAGTCAGGATGGTGGTGATGCTGGTGTCGACGATGGCGCTCAACGCGTGATGAAAGCCCTCGTCGATCGCGGTGCGCACCGTCTTGCCACGATCCAGTTCCTCACGAATGCGCTCGAAGATCAGCACATTTGCGTCCACCGCCATGCCCACCGAGAGCACGAGGCCAGCGAGGCCCGGTAACGTGAGGACGGCGCCAAAACCAGCCAGCACGGCCATCGTGTACAGCACGAAAAGCACAAGGGCACCCACGGCAAGCAGGCCGGAGAAGCGGTAGTACACGATCATGATCAGCACGACAGCCGCCACGGCAATGACCATGGCCCGGGTGCCGCGGCTGATCGAGTCCTGCCCGAGGCTCGCACCAATGCTTCGCACGTCGGCGACTCGCAACCGGACCGGGAGGGCACCGGCGCGCAACACGAGCGCCAGGTCCTGCGCCTGCTGGATGTTGCCACGTCCAAGCGTGATCTGTCCGCGCGTGCCAATCGCGCTCTGGATAACGGGCGGCCGACCCATGACGCGGTCATCGAGCACGATGGCCATGTAATCCTGGATGTGCTTTGCCGTTTCCGTGCGGAAGCGGCGTCCGCCTTCGTTATCGAGCTGGAACTCGACCACGGTGCCGTCGATCGGGCTGTTGTTCGGCTTGGCGTCCTGGACGTAGTCGCCGGTGATGATTGGTCGGGCATCGACGACATAGAGCGGCTTGAAGACCTGGCCGCCAATTGAAAGCGTGTCGGCACCCCACTTGATCGTCTTGCCCGGGGGGATGGCTTGCTGAATTTGCGGAAGCGAGAAGTAGTACTCAGCGCGCGCGATGTTCGTGGTGGCGACGTAGTACTCGCCCGGCATCTGGCCACGCTGGAGGATTCCGGAAATCGGTCCACCCGTGGGCGGAATCGCGGCGCGCGCGGAATCCGCTGTTGTGCTGTCCGATCCCTTGCCGGCAGTGTCAGCCGTAAAAAGCTTGTCGAGCCCCGACTGTGCACGGCGCGCGGTGTCGCCCAATGCACCCGCGCTTGTGGGTCCGCCGACGTCCTTTGCGATCTGGTCGAGGCGTGTCAGCGCGCGTTCGAGTGCGTTGCTCTCGTCCGTGATCATGAACTGCAGGAAAGCAGTCTTCTCGACGATTTGCTGAGCGCGCTCGGGATCGTCGATGCCGGGCAGCTCCACGATGATGCGGTCGGTGCCAACCCGCTGTACGATCGGTTCAGACACACCGAACTCGTCGATGCGATTACGAACGATCTTCAGGGCACGGTCCAAGGCGTCCGCCTTGTCGGCGACTGTTCCTTTCGTTTCATCGACTTCGAGGGCGAGGTACATACCGCCCTGCAGGTCGAGTCCGCGCTTGAGCGGGACGCGTTGAACAGTGTCGAAGACAAAAACGCCGTTGCGCTTTACGCGTTCGACGACGGTGCGTGGCCAGAGCGTCCAGATGGACGCGACCATGAGCGCTACGACCGTCAGGATTCGGTACTTCAGGTTCGTCATCGTTGATTCAAGAGCGAGATCGGAGAACTGGGAACGTTAGGACGCGGCCGATGCGTAGTCAATCGCAACGCCATAATTCTCAAGTGCTTAACCGCTACCCTAAGCCAAGACCACTAGCCCGGAGAGCCCCTACCCCCGCGCCAGTAGACGGCGGGCATTCGTCGCATCCACGTTCAGTTGTTCCACCAGCGCCTCGACGCCACTGAACTTCTGCGTATCACGCAGCCTGCCAACGAAATCGATTCGGACCGGGGCCCCGTACAAGTCGAGATCTGCGTCGAACAAATGCGCCTCCAGCACCACTTCCGTGTCGCCGAAAGTTGGACGCGGCCCGAGGTTCAGCATGCCGTCATGCGGCCCCATTGGAGTCTGCACACGGACGGCGTACACACCCTCAGGAGGGAGCAGCTTCTTCGAACTCGGCACGGGCACGTTCGCGGTTGGAAACCCGAGCAGTCGCCCTCGCCGCGCCCCCTCCCCTACGCGCCCGCTTATTGAATAGTGGCGGCCGAGTCCACGAAAAGCCCCATCAAGGTCCCCGCCCGCGACGGCGCGCCTGATCGCCGTCGAGGAAACGGATTGCCCTCCATTGACAGTCACCGCCGGCACGACACTGACATCGAATCCGCGCTCCGCGCCAAGCCGACGCATGGTTTCGACATCACCGGATCGGTTGTGGCCGAAGCGATGGTCGTGACCCATCAGCAGGTCGTGCATTCGAAACCGACTGAGCAGGATGTCGCTGACGAAACGCTCCGCGCTCCAGGAAGCCAGAGCGGGATTGAACGGTAGCACGGCAACGAAGTCGATGCCCGACTCCGCGAGGACTTCCAGTTTCTCGTCACCAACCGTCAGCAACTGGGGCGCCGCTGACGGATTCACGATCTGCAGCGGATGCGGATCGAACGTGACGAGCACGCTGTGGACAGCGAGTGCGCGTGCGCGCTCCACCAGCTGGCGCAGCACGTCCTGGTGGCCGCGATGTACGCCGTCGAAACTGCCGACGGTCACCGCGGTTCGAGTGACGTCAGGCGGCAATCCGGACGATACGAGCGTCTCAGCCACCGGCGATCACCACGCGCGGGTGCCACCACTCGCCGTCTCGCTCGGCGACGGCTACGAGTTCGCCCGCCTGATCCACGAGTGCCGCCGTTGGCCCATCCGCGCGCGCGGCCACGCGCCGCCCATGACTGATGTGGCCGACCTCATCACCCTCAACGACCTGGCGCGTCATGCCGACCAACGCGTCAGCGGCGTTGAGCGGCTCCGCATCCGCGGTTGCATCGGGCGGCACGGCGCGCTCGACATGGAACGGGCCAATGCTCGTCCGGCGCAGCGACGCGAGGTGCGCCTGCGTGCCGCAGAGCCGACCGAGGTCGCGCGCGAGCGAAC
>DATMBT010000431.1:0-5744 GCA_035559475.1 Gemmatimonadaceae bacterium | reverse complement strand
TCCATCTTCTCGATTCAGCTGGGGAACCTACATGAACCGCTCCAAATCCCTCGTGACTTCGGCCAGCAAGGGCGCCTTCAGGATCGCGCTCCTGGTTGGTTTGTTCGCGGTCGCGCCGGATGTCTCCCTTTCCGCACAAAGCCTGATGGGCGAATTGCGCCGACAGGCCAGGCGGGAAGAACTGGAGAAGGCCGCCAAGTTTGCCGAGAACGCCTCGACGACGGCGCCTGACGAGAAAACGCGCGAGAAGTATCGCCTCGACGCTGAAGTGATCAGACAGCGGCTGGCGAACGGCGACTTCATTCCCGGCGATCGCATCCTCATCCTGGTGCAAGGGGACACCGCATTGACCGACACCTTTACGGTGCGCGGCGACCGGATGCTCCCACTGCCTAACATCCCGCCAATCTCACTTCAGGGCGTCCTCGACTCGGAACTCGAGGAATACCTGACGAAGGAGTTGCTTCGCTACATCAAAGAGGTGCAACTGGAGGCGACGCCGCTGGTACGCATCTCACTGGTCGGGTTCCCCCAGGGGAACTTCTTCACGGTCCCGGTTGACCAGGCGATCACTGACGTCATCACCTCGGCCGGTGGATGGGGTCCACCGACCGCGGTGGCGCACGACAAGGCGGTGGTGCGTCGCGCAGGTCACGTCTTCATGGATGCAAAATCCACCGCCGAGGCCATCAGGCTTAACAAGACCGTTGGTGACATGGCCCTGCGCGACGGCGATGAGCTGTACGTTCCCGACCGTACATCGGCTGGGTTCAACTGGCCGTTGGCACTTTCAATCGTGGGCACGATCACCGGGCTGTACTTCATCTTCCGCGGCGGCGGTCGCCGCGTCTACTGAGTCGTCGAGTGTCCACAGGTATCCCCACAGAATTTCCGAACGGCCCCAAGAACCGGCTTCGCATCCCGGCCGCGCCGTCGCGTGCACGTCACGCCGACGCGTTGCCAGCGACGGCGCCGTGGGCGACGCCAAAGTCGGTTGAAGTTCCGGAAGTCATTCCTCGCGAACGACACGAGAAACTGAGCCGGTTCCTCAACTTCACCCTGGCGGCGCTGGCGCTCATTGCGACGAGTCCGCTGCTGCTCCTGATCGCGATTGCTGTCAGGTTCACTTCACGCGGGCCCATCCTCTACGCACAGACGCGTGTTGGGCTCGACCGTCGCTGGCGCAGCACGCTCGCGCTCCATGAGCGGCGGCTCGAGGACCTGGGTGGGCAGGTCTTCACCATCTACAAGTTCCGCACGATGCGCGTTGACGCCGAGCGCGGATCGGGCGCGGTGTGGGCGCAGGAAAACGACCCGCGGGTCACGAGGCTGGGCAAGTACATGCGGATGCTCCGTCTGGACGAGATCCCGCAGTTCTGGAACGTGCTGCTGGGCGACATGAACATCGTGGGACCACGTCCGGAGCGTCCCAGCATCGTGTCACGGCTGCGTGAGGACATTCCCGAGTACCAGTGCCGCCATCGCGTCAAGCCGGGCATCACGGGGCTGGCGCAGATCAACCAGAACTACGACGCCTGCATCGAGGATGTCCGTTCCAAGGTCGGCTGGGACATCCGCTACATCAGGGAGCAGGGCATCTGGGTTGACCTCAAGATCCTGCTCCTCACCGTGCCGTCGGTGCTCCTGCGCTACCGGGGCTGGTGATTATCCGGCGCGGCCGACCAGCCGACCCGCCTAACGAAACGCCAGGCGGTTGTAGACGGTCCCGATGATGCGCCCCAGGCCGTACCCGAGCACGAAAGCGTAGATGAACCCGACGAATGCGCCCACCCATGTGACGCTGTAGCCCGGGAAGAAGACGCGTATCAGTGAAAGGTGTTGGCCCACCGTTGGTCCGCCCCTGATGACGAGAAGCACGGTGGCGAGAAAGAGGCCACCGCCAAGGAGCAATCCCGTCGAAATCCCCCAGGCGCGCGCGTTGAGGCGCATCAACGAGGCCTGAACCGTCGTGGAATCCGTAGCGGTCATGGGTGCTCGAGGTCAAATGTGATCGAGGAACTCACGAGTCGATGCGAGTTCTGCCTTTGTACGGATCATGAACGCACTGATCGCGAGGGCCAGGTTGCGGCAGAACGCCGCGAACCATCCCGCAATGAACGCCACAGCGAATCCCCACGCAGCCCCGATTACCACACCCGGCCAGGTGACTGAATACCCCTGGAAATACTGCCCGAGGAGATACAGCGGAACCTGGCCCGCATCCGGCAGGACGATTCCGGCCACCGTGATCATCGCCATCAGGAGCGCCCCAGCCACGCCGACAGCCGCGCCAAACGCGCGTTTGTGAAGCGGCGCGAAGGCGTACAACATCGCAGATATGACGGGCATTTCCTCAGGAGTCACCCGCATGCGGCTCTCCGGCGCAACGTCACCAAGTGGATGGTACGCCAAGCGGCCTCCTCGCCGAGGGGTTACGGATCGCCAGCGGTCCATGAACTCGGCCGGTTCTTAGTGGGGACGGGAGGCCACCGCTGTACCCCCACTTCGGCGTAGGCCGATGTCGTGGGATCCGGAATCGGCGGCCCAATCAGGTTCTGCAGCAAGAGCCCGACACCAAACGAGATGCCATTGAGCAGATAGTACATCAGATGCGCAGGCATCACCAGAAGAGCGAACATCGGACCACGCACCCGCGCGAAAAACGCCCACAGGGGCATGTTCAGGAGGAGCACCACAGCGAGAGAGCCCAGTGCCAGCCAGACAGGCCAGAGGGACCCCACGAAAGGTGCTGCCACCAGCAGGAAGGCGGCCGCCCAGACGAGCAGCGTGTTGAGCTTTTCCGTTGACCGCAGGTTGAGCGATCCAGTCGACATCATGGCGCCGCGATGCATCAGCAGGCGCGCCCACGGAATGCCGCGATCGCGAAGGTCCGTGCGAATCACTCCACGTAAGGTCCAGCGCTTCAGGTGAGTGACCTGGATGCTGGGATCGAGGAGGATGCGCCGTCCAAGACGCCGGATGCGGCCTCCCAGTTCAATGTCTTCGATCTGCGGGCGGCCGTAGTGCCACTCGTCGTACATGCCAGCTTCCGCGAACACGTCACGGCGAATGGCGCCCGCACCCGCCCAGAACGTCTCGACGTAACCGGCGTTGCTGTGGTGCACGTGGTGGTGGATCAGGTTCCGGTACTGCGACATGATCCCGCTCGCGGGCGGTCGGTCGTCATACGATCCGAACGCCGCACCGAGTTCCGGCTGTGCGTCAAACAGCGCAGCAAAGCGCGACAGGGTATCCGTGTGCGCGACGCAATCCGCGTCGATGAAGACGATGATCTCGCCGCGACTGACCTCGAACCCCCGGTTGCGCGCATAGGCGGGGCCGTGCGCCTTGCCGGGCAGCGTGACCACCGTGTCCGCGTAACGCGCCGCGATCAGCGAGGTGTCATCCGAGCTTCCGTCGTCGACCAGCACCAGTTCCCAGCGATCGCGCGACAGGTCCGAGTTACGCAGCGCGCCGAGCGACCGCGGCAGGATTCCCTCCGCGTTATGCGCCGGAATGATGACCGACAACAGCGGCGTGTCGCTCATCGTCCACGTCCTCCGCTGGTCACCAGCGCGCGCACCCTGCGGCCCTGGGCGCGTATCCACAGCCGCCGCCGGAACGACGACGTCCCCCAGCCCTCGAGCGCGCCGGGCCCGCGGAAATACCAGGCGTCGAGTCGTGGCAGCAACGCAGTGTCCTCGTCTGGCGCCAGGGGCCGCAGTTCCGTAGTCACGCTCCGCTCGAACAGCCTTCGGGAATGCCTTGCCACGGCCTCGTTGACCGCTCCGTAAGGATACGCGAAGCTGTGCGGCCGTTCCCCCAGCTCCGCCGAAATGCGATCGACGCAACCAGCGGTCTCATCTTCGAGCTGTTCTCCCGAAACCGTTGTGAGGTCGGGATGGTGCCGGGTGTGCGCACCAATCTCGAAACCCGCATCGCGGACGGAATGCAACTCCTTCCACCCCATCAGTGGCAACGTGGGGATCCCGGGTACTTCGCGACCGCCCCAGGCATTCGTGGTCCCGACGGCGTCGGAAACCACGAAGACCGTGGCGGG
The DNA here is from genome assembly GCA_035559475.1 of Gemmatimonadaceae bacterium. Classification (GTDB taxonomy): domain Bacteria; phylum Gemmatimonadota; class Gemmatimonadetes; order Gemmatimonadales; family Gemmatimonadaceae; genus JABWBJ01. Next base: position 1,684 of record DATMBT010000431.1, on the reverse strand, counting down.
AAGGCCCAGGTCCACCAGCAGCGGCATCGCCAACCTGGAAAAGTTCAGGAACCCGTCGTCGAAAGTGAGTGCAACCGCGTCTTCCTCGTCAGGCAGGGCCGGCAGGTCCGCCAGTGGAACAACGCCGACCCGGCCTGATCCCAGGAAACGGACATGCGCCCGGAACGTTTCCTCCGACACGGACACCGGCGAGCCTGACGAGTCAATCGAGTGATAGGTGAGGATCGCGCGCATCACCAACCACCTACGTCGTTGCCGGCGCGGGGCGCGGACGGCCTGGTGCCGGCAGGCGGCCCCTCTGGTCGGCAACGACGTCACTGATGATCTCGGACAGCGGCGTCAATGGTCGGAACCCGGTCAGGCGCTCGAGTTTCGAGACATCGGGTACGCGGCGCAGCATGTCCTCGAATCCTGCCGCGTACGCCTCGGAATACGGCACGGTCACGATCGGGGAGTGGCTTCCGGCCGCGTCGCGCACCTGCTCCGCGAGTTGCCGGATCGTTGTTTCCTCGGTGGATCCGACGTTGAAGACCTCGTTGACCGCGGCCGGGCAGTCGATCAATCGCAGCATGCCCTCCACCGCGTCGCGCACGTGGCCAAAGCAGCGCGATTGATCGCCGCTGCCGTAGACCGTAATGGGTTCACCCCGCAGTGCCTGACGAGCAAAGTTCGGCAGCACCATCCCGTACCGCCCGGTCTGTCGCGGACCCACGGTGTTGAAGAAACGCACGACGATCACCGGCACGCCCTTTTCGTGCGAGTACGCAAGCGAGAGCCACTCATCCAGCGCTTTCGAGCAGGCATACGCCCAGCGGGAGTGCGACGTGGGCCCGAGCTGCAGGTCGTGATCCTCACGGAACGGGACGAGCGTCGACTTTCCGTAGACCTCCGAGGTCGAGGCGACCACCACGAGCTTCTGCTTCTTCGCCGCCGCGGCCAGAACCGTCTCCGTCGCGCCGACGTTGGTTTCAATGGTGTGAACCGGTCGCTCCACGATCAGCCTGACGCCAACTGCGGCCGCGAGGTGGACCGTGACGTCCGCGCGGTCAACCAGTTCGGTTACGAGCGGGCGATCGAGTGCAGAACCGATGCGATGATGGAAGCCCTGGCGCCCAACCAGGTGCGCGATGTTCTCCATGCTGCCGGTCGACAAGTCGTCAAGCACGGTGACGGCATCGCCACGGTCGAGTAGCCGTTCCGCGAGATGCGATCCAATGAAGCCGCAGCCGCCAGTGATGAAGACGTTCATGCGACTTCCGCTTCGGGAAGTGCCTCGAGGATCGACAGCCGGCCAGCGCGCGCGGCCGCTCGCCGCACGATGCCCAGATACTGCGGAATCACGGCGCTTTCACTCCAACGCTCGACATAGCCCCGGTAGCCCGCCCGGGCGAGACGCGCGCGATGTGCAGGATCTGCCTGCATGCGTTGCATTGCCGACAAGAGTTCCTCAGTGGTGTGAAAGAGCTCGCCGCCACCAGAGCGTTCGACAATCTCTGGAAACGGACCGAGTCGCCTGGCAATAACGGGCGCTCCTTGCCGGAACGCTTCAATCAAGACGATTCCGAACGTCTCATAGCACACGGATGGGACGATGGTGGCTATGCTGTGCCGGTAGAAGCGCGACAGGTCGTCGGGTGAGATTCGACCAAGGAACCGGACATTCGGCATTCCCTCCGCCAGCGCC
>DATMBT010000430.1:0-5768 GCA_035559475.1 Gemmatimonadaceae bacterium | reverse complement strand
CCCGGCGAAATTCTGGTCGAGCGGCACGCCGCCGCCGTCGTCCGACATGCCATCGGTGAAAAAGCGCCCCCCACCCGTGCCCTCGTCGAGGGGAATGTTGTTGACCACCCCCACCGTAGTTACTCCGGGGAGCGCGCGGAGGCGCTCCATGACATTCAGGTGCAGCTGGCCCCAGGTGGGACCGTCAACGAGACGCGGTTGGTCCGGGGCGAATTGAAACGTATAGATGTCCTTCGTGTCGTAACCCGGATCCACGTTGCGCAGCCTCTGGAAGCTTTGCACCAGCAGGGCGGAGCCAATGAGCAGTACGAGGGCGAGCGCGGCCTGGCCGACGACCAGCGCGTCGCGACCCCAGCGCCGGCGACCCGTTGCGCCCCGTCCCCCTTCGCGCAGGCGGGTAAGGTCGGGAGAAGACGCCGAAAGGGCGGGCACGGCTCCGCACGCGAGGCCGGTTAGCAACACCAGGGCGAAGGCGGTGATCAGCGTCCACCCATCGAGTCGCACCAGCGAGAGGCGAGGAATTCCCTCCGGCGCCGCGCGCAGGAATAGCGGCAGCGTCACCGCGCAGAGGACCACTGCCAGCGCTCCGGCGACGACCGCCACGAGGAACGCCTCCGCCATCTGCAGCCGCACCAGTTGAACGCGCGACGCGCCGATGGCGTGCCGGACCGCCAATTCGCGCCGGCGTCCTTCAGCTCGCACCATGAAAAGATTGGCAACGTTCGCGCACGCGATGAGAAGCACGACGCTCACCGCGCCGAGCAGCACCCACAGCGAGGTGTTCACCGTGGGACCCACGATTCGGTCGAGCATTGGATCCACCACCGCACGGTGCTGCGCGATGAGACGTGCGTAGCTGGCAGGCCCTCCGAAGCGCTGCGGAAGTTGCTTGGAGAGTGCCGTCAGCTCAGTGGCGAGCTGCTCGCGCGTCACTCCCTCCTTCATGCGGGCGATGATCGGCAGGCCGAGTTGGCCCGGTTGCACCTGATCGAGTCGTGATTCGCCCGCTACCCAGAGCAATGTCTGGTCGCTCGGGAATTGGAACTCCGGCGGCATCACGCCGATGACCGTCCGCATCTGCCCGGAGACAAAATACGATCGGCCAATGACGGCGCTGTCGCGGCCGAACCAGGTGTCCCAGAGCCGGTGGCTGATCAGGACGACGCGATCAGCGTCCTCGCGCACCGGGAGCCGGCCGAGCATTGGACGCGCACCCAGGGTGGCGTACATGTCATTGTTCGGAAACGCCATCGGGATCCGCTCGACGCGCGTGTCCGTGCGCAGCGTCGATGTGCCGCCGCCGAAGGCGAAGATCCCGTCGAGCAGCTTGGAGTTCTCTTTGTAGTGGAAGTAGAAGTCGAAGCCGAGACCGAAGTTCTGAGGAAGGTCCGACCCGGGGGCCGTTCCGGAGAGGACGACCAGGCGGTCCGCGTTCGGATAGGGCAGTGGCTTGAGAAGGACCGTCTGGACCACGCTGAACATCGCGGCCACCGAGCCGATAGCGAGCGCCAGCGTACCGACGGAAGTGACGAGAAAGCCGGGGGTGCGGCGCAGTCCGCGCCACGCATGACGGAGATCAGTCGTCCACTGTGTGAACACGTTGGCGTCCTGGAGAGGGTCCGGTTTTGGACAGCTGCCGAGGTGAGGCCGTTGCGTCCTTTACGCAACTGCGCAGGTAGATGGTTTCACTATGTGGATGTTCGGTTGATCACACTGCTATTTTGTGACGAACCGAGCTTCTCACCCCGTGAATATTCGACCCGCACGCTCGACTGATGCTGATGCGATCGCGGCGCTCACGACGGAGCTCGGTTACCCTGCCTCGCGCGACCAGATCCTCGCTCGTCTGGAGGTCCTGTACCAGCGCGATTCATACTTCGTCGCGGTAGCAGAAGTCTCTTCCGCCGTGGTAGGGTGGGTCGCCGCCGAGCGACGGTTGCTTCTTGAATCCGGCGAACGCGCGGAGCTGGTGGGCCTGGTTGTGGGCGTGCATGCGCGACGTGCCGGTATCGGCAAGGCTTTGGTCATCGCCGCGGAAGAGTGGGCATCAGGGCAGGGGCTCCAGGCGATCAGCGTGCGGTCCAACGTGCTGCGTCCGGAAGCCCACCCGTTCTATGAAAGTCTTGGATACGTGCGCGCCAAGACGCAGCATGCGTATACCAAGCGATTAGCGATTAGCGATTAGCGAACACCACGAACCAACTGTCGCCGTCTGATCCCGCAGCGGTACATTCGGTCAATATGAAAGCAATAACGAGCTTCGCCCTGATCGTGTCCCTTGTTGTGGCGCCGGCGCATGCACAGCAGGCCGCTACTCTGGACGCCGCGACTGCAGGACGGTTTGCAGCCCTCGCGCTGGCATGCGTGCAGAAGGAATACCCGAACAAGATCTCGCACATCCTGAATTCACCCGCGGATGTGAAGTCGCCGCGTGCACTCACGCCCGCGTTCTACGGGTGTTACGACTGGCACTCGTCGGTGCACGGCCACTGGCTGCTGGTTCGGCTGGTTCGCGAGTTTCCCAACGCGCCCTTCGCAAAGGATGCGGTCGCAGCACTCAAGGCGAACCTCACGCCGGCCAACATCGCCGGCGAGGTCGCGTACCTGAATGCCACCGGGCGCGAAACATTCGAGCGCCCTTACGGGCTGGCCTGGCTGCTGCAGTTAGGCGCGGAACTTCGCGAATGGAAGACGCCTGAGGGGCGCGCGTTGTCGTCAGCATTGATGCCGCTCGAAGCGGCCGTGGTCGTGCGGCTCAAGGCGTGGCTGCCGAAGCTGGCGTACCCCATTCGGGAGGGGGAGCACCCGCAGACCGCGTTCTCCTTCGGGATGATCCTGGACTATGCTCGCGTGACCGATCCGGCGCTTGCGCAGATGGTCATCGGGAAGGTTCGCGAGTTTCATATCAAAGATCGCGATTGTCCGATCAACTACGAGCCGTCCGGCCAGGACTTCCTGTCCCCGTGCATCGCCGAGGCTGACTTGATGCGCCGTGTGCTGCTGCCTGACGAGTTTGCGACGTGGCTGGCGGCATTCCTCCCGAAAATACCCACCACCAATTCAGGTGCGTGGCTGCCGATTGGAGTTGTCACCGACAAGACGGACGGCAAGCTCGCGCACCTTGACGGCCTCAATCTCAGTCGAGCATGGATGCTCGAGGGAATCGCGGCCGGACTGCCCTCCCGTGACGCACGCAGGGGCGCACTCCTGGCCGCAGCCGGCACACACGCGGCCAGTGGACTCGCGGCGGTCACGGGCGAGCACTACGAGGGCGGGCATTGGCTGGGCAGCTTCGCGACTTACCTCACCACTCGCCGGGGACAGGGCAAGTAGCCCCGTGCGTGGCTATGGAGATTCCATGAACTTGCGGCTCGTCGCAGCCTTCACGTTGATCGCGTCACTTGGCGCTACGACATCACACGCGCAGACAGCACCGCTCATGACCGTGCTCATCAAGCCCGGGGTGATGAGCGAAGCGATCGGCAAGGGTGATCTCGACGTCACGATGACCATCCCGAGTGTCGATGTCGCAGCCGGGGCACCGTTCCTGTCGATGGGAATGTTTGTGCCGGGCCTCGCGAGGGCGCAGGTGCTGGCGTCACTCGACGTGCGCGATGCAAGCGGGCCGGTGCCCCTCACGAGCCCTAACGATCGAGGTGGGCCCGGACGCTGGGTGCCGACGCGCGCCGTGAAAGGCGATGTGGTGGTCACCTACCGGTTGATTGCTGAAAACATTCCGGCCATCGCTGGGGGCCCGCCCATCGGCGTGCGCATCGATGGTGACGGCATATCCGCCACAGGGCAGGCCATGTTGATGTCGCCGAGTGTGACGGGCGACTACCGCATTGCGCTCAAGTGGGATCTGTCAGCGATGGGTCCCGGCGCGGAAGCCGTTTCGAGTTATGGTGATGGCGACCTGACGCTTCCCGCGGGTCCTGTCAGCCGGCTTGGTCGCGGCGTGTACATGGCCGGACATCTCAAGCGCGAGCCACGAACGGCGACGGGAGCGTTTTCAGCGGTGTGGTCAGGAGAGCCGGCTTTTGATCCGCGCCCAGCGATGCAGTGGACTGCCAGACTGCATGCCGCGATGAGCCGCCACTTCAAGGACGTAACCGAGCCGCCGTACCGCGTATTCCTGCGCTATAACCCGATGAACGCCGGAGGCGGCGCGGCCCTCACACACTCGTTCATTGTCACGTACGGCACCGGTGTCACCGGCGAGAGCCTGAAGTCGATACTCGGCCACGAGATGACGCACACCTGGACCGCGGCCGGCATCGGATCCTGGTACAGCGAAGGCAACGCGGTCTTTTATCAGGCGCTGTTACCCTGGCGCGCGGGCCTGATGAGCGCCGACGAATACCTGGCGGACCTGAACAAGACGGCGAGCCGCTACTACACCAACGCGCTCAAGGACACTCCCGAAGACCAGGTGGCGCCGCGCTTCTGGGAGGACACTCGCATTCGCGTGCTGCCGTACGATCGTGGAGCGATGTATTTCGCGGTGCTGAACGGCAAGATCCGCAAGGCATCGGGCGGCAAGCGTTCGCTCGACGATTTGATCCAGGCCATGATCGTGCGTGCGCGCGAAAATCAGCCGGTCACCGAGGCTGTGTGGCTTGACTTGCTGCGCGCAGAAATCGGCGAAGACGGTCCGGCGGTGCACCGCTCGATGCTGTCAGGTGGACTGATGTTGCCCGAGTCGGATGATTTCGGGCCGTGCTTCCGTCGCACCACCAGGAAGATCCGCCAGTTCGACCTTGGCTTCGACAACAAGTCGATTCTTGGCGCAGAAAAGATCATCCAGGGTCTCAAGCCGGGCTTTGAGGCGGAGAAGGCAGGACTGCGCGACGGCGACAAGATCACATATGCCGTGGCCCTGGATGCCGTGCAGGGCGACGTGACGCGTATGCTCGACCTGCAGGTAACTCGCGACGGCAAAACGTTTCCGCTGAGGTACCTGCCGCGCGGCGATGCCGTGGATGCTTACCAGTGGGAGCGCAATCCGGACATGCCAGCTAACCTGTGCAAGCCATGATGCCGCGCCTGGAACGAATCCTCGCCGTCACAATGGCGTTGTCGTGCCTGACGACGCCCGCGACGGCGCAGCAGCCAAATCGTCCGTCCAACGAACCGCAGGACTTCCTGAAAGAGCCGCCAAAGCCGGCATCCATAAAAGGCCCATTCAGTCTCGTGACGATCGGTGACTTGCTCTACTCGCACCCGATGGTCGCCCACCCCGAGCCTGCGTTCCAGAAGGTGGTGGAGATCATCAAGGCTGGCGACGTCACGATCGGGAACCAGGAAGGCGTGTTCATCGACCTGAAGGACTTCAAGGGTGAGGGCTACGGCAACGGATTGCTGTGGGGCGAAGGCGCGCTGGCGAAAGACATGAAGGCGCTCGGCGTGGACATGGTGTCGGTGGCCAACAATCACTCCACTGACTTTGGTCCCGAGGGATTGATCGAGACGCGCCGGCTGCTGGACGAAGCCGGCATCGTGCATTCGGGCGGTGGGCACACCATGCGCGAGGCGCGCGCGGCGGGAATACTGCAGACCCCGAAGGGCCGGGTGGCGCTGGTCTCCACGGCGTCAACGTTCAAGCCTAACGCCAGCGCGAACGATGCCTTCGCTGACGTGCCCGCGCGAGCGGGCATCAGCACGCTCCGTCTCAGGAAGATCAACCTCGTCAACCGTGAACAACTCGTCGCCATTCGCCGACTGGCCACGGAACGTGCTTCACCGCGCGAGCCCGCACCGGCGCCTGA
>DATMBT010000429.1:0-2760 GCA_035559475.1 Gemmatimonadaceae bacterium | reverse complement strand
CTACGACGAGTTGCTGGCGGGCGATGCGCAAATGCACACGCCGGCCGGCGCCGCATTGGACTCGGCCATCGCAGCCTACGAGCGAGCACTCGCTGTTGAACCGCGATCGTCAGTGGTCCTGCTGCGTCTTGCTCGCGCATCGGTGACGACGCTGGAGCGGGGCGGCCAGATCCCGGGCTATCCAGGTGCCTCCGGTTTGCGGCGGGTCAACGAGTTGGTAGACAAGTCTTTCACGCTGGATTCCACACCCGAGGCGTGGACGATCAGGGCCATGCTGGCCCGGGTGATTGATCCAGTCCGATTCACCGGCGCAGTGGTCGCGCATGAACGCGCCGTGCGACTCAAGCCGGCCAGTGCAGATGCCGAGCATGAATACGGTGTCACGCTCTGGCGTCTTGGCCATGCGCGCGACGCCGAAGGCCACTTCCGTCGCGCCCTGTCCCTGGTACCGGGAAAGGCGGCGACGTTTGCGATGCTGGCTGAGATGGAGTTGCGTGTTTCTCGCTGGGCTTCGGCTTGTGCGCTGAGCAACGCCAGTATCGCGGCGTGGCCGTACGAGGCGCAGCCCTATGCGACGCGTGCTGAAGCCCGGTTGCACCTCGCGGACGCGCGTGACGCGTTCGCCGACGCGGAACTCGTCAGGCGCCTGGCGACCGGCGCGTGGCCCGACGCGTTAGGTGTCCTGATTGCGAACGGGGCCAGCAACGTGGATGACGCGCGGCAGAAGGTGAGAGGAATGACGGTTTCGTGGCTGGCGCCGGGGAGCCACCTCAGCGTGCGGGACGCGGAATACCTTGCGACGGCATACCTCGCGATGGGGGACCGTCGCCGTGCCGTGGAGTCGCTGCGTCGCGCCCGACCCATGGGCGCCGACCTGCGCCTCGTGCTGTACAGTCCGCGCCTGGCAGCGATTCGGGGTGATACGGCTGTTGCCCGCATCCTCGCCGAGTCTACGGCCAGCAACCGCGAATAACGTTGGGAATCGGGAATCGGGAATCGGGAATCGTGAGTGGTGAGTTACGAGTCACGAGTCGCCCCCATTCCCGATTCCCGATTCCCGATTCCCGCTTGTGGCTCCCTTGACGGAAGCAGCAGAAGCAGCACCAACGCTGGCGCGTAGATCGTGAAGACCAGCCACGGAAACGCGATCTCGTTCTGCGCCGGCGACGTGTGATGGGGATACCACGCCAGGTAGCCCACCCAGCTGACGGCCGAAAACGCGACGGAACGCCAGAGCGTGGACGGAATGAGCCAGAGAATCAGGGAGTCGTAGAAGACCGGCAGTTGCGGTATCAGCGACATCGCGACGAACAGTCGCCCCTCTCGGCGGCGCCAGCGGAGCAGCCCGAGTAGCAGGAACGAGCCGAGGAGCGTCGTGGCGGGCCCTCGGTACTTGTTCATGCCTGACGCAACGTCCAGCCAGTCGCCTAACCAGCCGGGCAGAACGAGGAACGCGATGGCGACGAGGATCAATCCGCCGATGATGCCGCGCCGCGAAGGGTTGTAGATCCAGGCGGCGAGTCCCACCGTGGGTTTGGCGGCGGCGAGGAACTGCAGCGAGGGCATGAGCGCGGCCGCGGTGAGAAGGGGCGACCACTGTCCCAGGATTGCCGCCTGCACGAACGGTGCGCTGAGAAAGAGCGGGAGTCGGTATGGGCTGTCGCGCAGCAGGCCCCAGGCCAGAAGCGCAGAGGAGAGTCCGACGAATATCGCGCCGGCGATTTCGGGACGGACATTGGCGAGCGGGGATGCGACAAGGGCAGCGGGAAGCGGGTAGAGCAGTCCGGAGTTGAAAGGGTATTCCCCGACTGCTCGCATGACTTCGTACGGGTTCTGGCCAGCGAGGAGGGCGCGCGCAGCTCGCCAGGGATATGAAAAGTCCTTCGCCAGGTGCGCCGGGTGCGAAGCCATCGAGAAGTACGCGATGAACGCGCCCCACCCACCGAGGGCAACCGCGGTTATCGCCCGGTCTCCCGTCTTCACTCGCGTCTCACGGTTCGCGGCGGAAAGAGTCCGCCTGTGAGAGCGTCGAAAGACTTACCGCTACGCTGTCGCGGTGTGGCCGCGGATCGGGCCAGGCGAATCGTGGGTAATGCGCAACGACCGATGGCCTGCTGTCCGGCGGCAGTGCGCACATCAAGTTGAGCCGCAGGACGACAACGTGCTTTCCACTGGTTGGAAGGGCGTTGCAGGGAAGGTCGCGGACCGCAGGCCACTCGAGCCCGAGCATCTTCGCGTACGTGCGAAAGCGCGGCCCAAAGTTACCGCGACTGTCGAATTGCTCGAGGGCGACACCAACGAGGACGCTATCGACGCCCTGCAGCTCACCAACACGATGTACCGACTCGGCGAACGCCTGCTGAAGCGCGTGCGTGCGTGACGCTTCGTTTGCCGCTTGCGCGAGGCCTAACGATAGCACAACCGCCAGGCTGGCCATTCCCGCAAGCCTCCCCAGGCGGGTGCCGGTGAGTGACGAGCTTCCTTGAGCCAGGAGCAACGACCCCGCGGGCATGAATGGAAGCGCATACACCAGGAGGTAGAATGGCCACGGTGCGTAGACCAGGGCGCCGGCCACGGGGACACATATCGCGAGTGCGAGAAGCACTCTGCGGTGTGCTCGCAGGGCATGTTCCTGGAGCGCCTCGTACCAGCCGGCAAGGATCAGTGTCAGGAAGGCGACGAGGGCAATCGGAAGAGCGAAGGTCCACTCACCCGGTACCGGTGCAAAGGGTAGCCAGGTGGCGATTGTCGCACCGGCGA
>DATMBT010000428.1:0-4985 GCA_035559475.1 Gemmatimonadaceae bacterium | reverse complement strand
TTCACAGCCGAGCGAGCCCGCGCCAAAGCCGAACCCGATCCAGAAGCCCTGACGGGTTTGCGGGTTCGCCTGGCCGCTGGCCGGCAGAGCGAACAGCATGAGGAGGAGAACGCCAAGAAACGATTTCCGCATTGAGAAGATCTCCGTAACGGGGTGGTCTCTCGGTCGAGCGCACTCGACCGGAACGTCAAGTAAATGATTGACGCGGTTCAAGTCGTCAGGCAACACCCGGTGGCGTTCGGTACATCCTGACAGGCCGGTGCGTGCATAACGTCCGGTCCGCCGCACCGTTGTGACACAACGGGGTAGAGAACTCCAACGCGCGGGATCGCCCGTGCACCAACTTTCGCGGAGTGAAACCGGATGCTTACCATCGCAGTCATTCTCCTCGCGTTGTGGCTCCTCGGGCTGGTGTCGTCGTACACGCTCGGTGGACTGATCCACCTGTTGCTCGTAGTGGCGGTCGTCATCTTCCTGGTTCGTGTTATCCAGGGCCGACGGCCCGTTGTGTAACGGGTCCAGGCTGGACCCGTAAACCGAACGGTGGAAGTGGAAGCAGGAGGGAGGCACGACGAGGCATTCGCACGAACGCCGCGTTCAAGTCCTTTCTCCTGCTTTCCATTTCGGCCCTCCTCCAGGACGCCTAACGCGGAGCGGCTCCATGCCTTCCGATCGTCATCCGGATCCCGCCGCATGGCGCGATGCGGTCCTGCGCCACCAGACCAGCCTCGAGGAGGCGGCCGACGCCGCCAGGGAATGCCGCGCCTGCCGGCTGTGGGAGCGCGGCACGCAGACCGTTTTTGGCACCGGGGCGAAACACGCGCGGCTCATGCTCATCGGGGAACAGCCGGGAGACCGTGAGGACAAGATCGGAAAACCCTTCGTCGGGCCTGCGGGCCAACTCCTCGATGAAGCGCTCAAGATGGCCGGCATCGACCGGCGCACGACGTACCTCACGAACGTGGTGAAACATTTCAGCTGGGAAGAGCGCGGGAAGCGGCGGATCCACCAGAAACCGAAAGTCGACGAGATTCGCGCGTGCCGTCCGTGGCTGGAAGCCGAACTGGCGGCGGTCGAGCCGGAACTCGTCGTCTGCCTCGGGGCCACCGCGGCGCAGGTCCTGCTGGGTCCCAGCTTTCGCGTCACGCAGGAACGCGGCCGGGTCCTCCGGTCTCCGCTTGCACCACGAGTGCTGGCGACGGTTCACCCGTCGTCCATCCTTCGGGCCGAGGACGACGAGACACGCGAGCAGGAACTGCAGCGTTTCATCGCGGACCTCACCTTCGCCTCCAAGGTGATGCGTGACGGCCTGCGCGATACGGGCCTTGGTTTCGATGGGGGAGCGACCGTCGAACGCCACGACTAGTTTCCGCGCATGGACAAACCGATCCGCAGTCTGCACCACGTGACCGCGACGGTCAGCGACGCCCAGGACGACCTCGACTTCTACACCGGCCTCCTCGGGCAGCGACTCGTCAAGAAGACCGTCAACTTCGACAACACCCGCGTCTACCATTTCTACTACGGGGACGAGAAGGGCACGCCGGGAACGATCATGACCACGTTCCCCTACGGCCAGCTGGGCGTTAGGCAGGGGACGCACGGGTCGGGGCAGATCACGGTCACGTCGTTTTCCGTGCCCGCGGGATCGCTCCCGTTCTGGGTCGAGCGGCTGTCGTACGCGGGTGTCCCGTTTACGGCCGAAGACTCGGGGTTCGGTGAAGACGCCATTCGTTTCCGCGACCCGTCTGGTCTCACCATCCGGCTCGTGGAGGGCAAGGCGGACGCGCGCACGCCGTGGCGGAAACAGGACATCGACGATGCGCGCGCGTTGCGTGGCATCCATAGTGTTACGCTCACCGTGCCCGAGCCGAAGAAGACGCTCGCTTTCATGAACGAGCTGATGGAAACATCGGTGGTGGGGGAGCGTGAGGGCGGTCTGCGCGTCGCGGTGAATGGCGACGCTCCTGGTCGCCTGGTGGAGATCGTCCGTGACGCGGACCGGGCGGGGATAAACGGGGTCGGTACCGTGCACCACGTCGCGTTTGCGGTCGATGACCCTGACCAGCAGCTCGAAATGCAGCGCGAATTGCGGCGCCGTGGAGTGCAGGTGACGGATGTGATGGACCGGCAGTACTTCAAGTCCATCTACTTTCGCGAACCGGGTGGCGTGCTGTTCGAGGTGGCGACAATCCCGCCAGGGTTCACCGCCGATGAATCCGTCCCGGACCTCGGCACTTCCCTCAAGCTCCCGCCGTGGGAAGAGCCACGGCGTGCCTCGATCGAAGCCGGCCTTCCCACGGTGAAAGCCTCGTGACAGCGCTTGTCCCTCCACACGCCGGACAGCCCGTCGCGACTGCCGGCGTGCCGCTCACACGCGCGCGAGTCGCCGTGGTGATGATCCACGGTCGCGGCGCAGGGCCAGCGAACATCCTTGACCTCGTGCCGCGGATCGGTCACCCGGACGCGGCGTACGTCGCGCCCGGCGCGACCGGCGGCACCTGGTACCCGAAGAGTTTCATGGCGCCCACGGCGGAGAACGAACCGGGCATCTCGTCAGGCATCGCGGTGGTGCACACGCTCATCGAGGAAATCATAGACACCGGGATTCCGGACGAACGGATTGTGATCCTCGGCTTCTCACAGGGAGCGTGCCTGGCGTGCACCGCGGCCCATCGCCGGCCCGCTCGTTATGGCGGCGTGATTGCGTTCTCCGGCGGGCTCATTGGTCCGCCGGGCACCGCCTGGAATGAGCAGGGTGACTTTCAGTCGACGCCGGTGTTCTTCGGTTGCAGCGATGTGGACGCCCACGTGCCCGAACCCCGCGTTCGTGAAAGCGCCGCCGTGTTCCAGCGCATGGGCGCCGACGTCACTACGCGAATCTATCCCGGCATGGGACACCTGGTGAACGACGACGAGGCATCGTTCGCGCGCGACCTGCTGGCACGGCTCGTGACATGAACTTCTCGTACGAGACCCGCGACGTCCGCGTCGTGTTCGGAGCGGGTTCGCTGGTGCGCATCGCCGAAGAGCTCGAACACCTGGGCTTGAAGCGGGTCATGCTGCTCACGACTCCGGGGCGCATGGAGGATCGTGAAGACGTCCTGACGTTGTTAGGCGCGCGGCTGGCCGGCGAATACAACGGCGCACGGCTGCATGTTCCCCTCGAAGTCGTCGCCGACGCCAAAGCCGCGCTCGGGCACTTCAGTCCCGATTCACTCCTGGCCTTCGGCGGCGGCTCGGCGATCGGGCTGGGGAAGGCCCTGGCGTACGAGACGAAGCTGCCGCTCGTGGCGATCGCAACCACCTACTCGGGGTCAGAGATGACCGCCGTCTGGGGGAACAGCGACGGCAAGATGAAGCGCACGTTCCGGAACCCAGAGGTGGCGCCGAGGCTTGTGGTCTACGATCCCGAGCTGACCTACGGCCTGAGCGCCGCCGTCAGCGCCGCGAGCGGGATGAACGCGATCGCGCATTGCGTGGAAGCCGAATACGCGCCGGAGCGAAGCCAGGTCACGTCGTTCTTCGCATTGGAAGGGCTGAAGCGGCTGGTGGCGAGCCTGCCGGTCGTCGTCGAATCCGGAAACGATGCTTCTGCCCGATCCGACGCACTGTTCGGTGCGCACCTCGCCGGCCGCGCGCTCGACATGACGTCCATGGGATTGGAACACAAGCTGACGCACGTCATGCGGCCGGTTCGGGCTGAACCACGCCGAGGCGCACGCGGCGCTCGTTCCGTGGGTAACGGCCTGGAACGCCGAGTCGGCGCCCGAGGTGATGCAGCGGATGTCAGCCGCGTTAGGCGTGGCCGACGCGTCCCGGGCGCTGATCGACCTGTCGAAGCGGCTCGGCATTCGTCCGCTCGGCGCGCTCGGCTTCACCGCGGAGGGCATTCCGGTGGCGGCCGAGCTGATTACCGCGATGTCGTTCCCGAACCCTCGCCGGGTGGATGCGGCGGGCGTTCGCTGGATCCTGGAACAGGCCATTACATGACCTGGAGTTGGTGACGGACCAGCGGTAAGCTGTCTGTGCTTCCGTTTGCGCCACCCAACATCCTTGCGGCGCATCGCACGCTGTGTAGTGTTGTCGCTTCCGAGTGCCGGGGAGCCGTGCGCGTGAACGAAACACGAACCGTCTCCATTTCGACGACGGTGAACGGCATGCCAAGTCGGCGAAGCGTGGAGCCGCGGGTGCTCTTGAGCGACTTCCTCAGGCACGAACTGGAGCTCACGGGGACTCATGTCGGCTGTGAGCACGGCGTCTGTGGTGCCTGCACTGTGCTCCTGGACGGCGACCCGGTGCGCTCGTGCCTGATGCTTGCCGTCCAGGCCGAGGGCCGTTCGATCACGACGGTCGAGGGACTCGCTGCAGCCGGGCGACTCCATCCAATTCAGCAGGCGTTTCACGAGTCACACGCCCTGCAGTGCGGGTTCTGCACACCTGGCATCCTGATGACGCTCGTGGCCTTCCTGCGTGATCACCCTGAAGCTGGCGAACCTGCGATTCGTGAGGCGCTCTCGGGGAATCTCTGCCGATGTACCGGCTATCAGGCGATGGTGGCTGCAGTGCTTCTCGTGGTTGAGCGGGCACGCCGTGTGGCTCCCCACGGGTCCGCATGAAACGACTCGTTGGCGCACGTGTGCTGCGCAACGAGGACGCGCGACTCCTCACCGGGCGCGCCGTCTTTGTGGACGATGTCCACTACCCCGATATGCTGCACGTCGCCTTCCTGCGCAGCGATCACGCACACGCCCGCTTGCACGGCATTGACGTCACGCGTGCCCGGCGGCGTCCCGGAGTCGTGGCGGTTTACACGGCTGCCGATCTTGGCGACTACTGGAAGCCGGGTCCCCTGCTGGTGTCGCCGCCGCCGATCAAGGGCCTGGTTTTCCGTGAAGCGACCCAGGTGCCGCTCGTCCGCGACAAGGTCCGCCATCTCGGCGAACCGATCGCGATGGTGGTGGCCGAAAGCCGGTATATCGCCG
>DATMBT010000427.1:0-2495 GCA_035559475.1 Gemmatimonadaceae bacterium | reverse complement strand
CTCGAGGCGGATTTCGGCGTGCCGGTCACGTTACGCCTCGTCGATGAAGTGAAACGCCTGGCGACGCGCGGCACCGTGAAGACGGAAACCGAGTTTCACGACGCGCTGCGGAGTGCCATCGCGACGTCACTGCAGTCCGGCAGGTCGGATCCCGGCCTCAACGTCGCCACGGAACCCCCAACGATCATTGTCGTCATCGGCGTCAACGGGGCGGGAAAGACCACGTTCATCGGCAAACTCGCGTGGCGGCTCCGCGGTCAGGGACACCGCGTCGTGGTTGCGGCGGCCGATACGTTTCGCGCCGGTGCGATCGACCAGCTTCGTGTCTGGGCAACTCGTGTTGGGGCGGACTTCATCGCCGGCCAGCCCGGCAGTGATCCGGCAGCGGTGGCGTTCGACGCGATCGACGCAGCGACAACGCGTGGTGCGGACGTCGTCATTGTCGATACCGCCGGGCGGCTACACACCAGCGACAACCTGATGGATGAGCTGAAGAAGGTGGTTCGCGTGATCAAGAAGCGTCGCCCGGACGCGCCGCACGAAACGTTGCTCGTCCTCGACGGCACCATTGGACAGAACGCCGTGCAGCAAGCGAAAACGTTCGCCGCCGCGGTGCCGATCACCGGCCTGGTCGTGACCAAGGTGGATGGCACGGCCAAGGGCGGTATCGTGGTCGCGGTTCACGAAGCGATCGACGCACCGGTCAAGTTCCTCGGCACCGGCGAAAAAGCCGGCGACCTGGAGGCATTCGACGCGGACGAGTTCGCGCGCGAGGTGCTGGAGTAACAGCGTGGCCTCCACGGCGGGGTCGCGGCTCTACCTCGAGATGCCCGTGCAGTTCCTCAAGGGCGTTGGCGAGCGACGTGCCGACCTGCTCAAGCGGCTCAACATCCAGACCGCCGGTGACCTGCTGTATCATGTGCCTCACCGGTATGACGATGCCAGCACGATCACGCCTATCGCATCGGTAGATGTCGGGAAGGAAGTCACGATCATCGGCCGCGTGGTCTCGAAGGGAATCCTGCCCACGCGAAAGGGGCTGCGGATTTTCCAGGCGGTCCTGCGTGATGAATCCGGCATGATTGAAGCCGCGTGGCCTGGACAGCCGTTTCTCGACCGGAGCATCCAGAAGAACGACGTGCTGCTGATCAACGGACCGTGCCGCTTCTTTCATGGGCGACAGTTGCAGCCCCGCGAATGGGTGAACCTGGGTGCCGAGGATCCGGGGAGCGCCGCGGGTCGCGTCCTGGCGGTGTATCCGGCGACCGAAGGCATCACCGTCAGGCAGATCCGCGCGGTAATCGAACAGCACCTGGATGCGCTGTTGCCCCTCGTCGAGGAGCACCTGCCTGACGAGTTGCGGAAGTCACTGGGACTGCCGCCACTGCAGGACGCCCTGCGGCTGGTGCACCGGCCGCAAAGTGTGTCCGAGGCAGAACGAGGGCGGGCGCGGCTCGCGTTCGATG
The DNA here is from genome assembly GCA_035559475.1 of Gemmatimonadaceae bacterium. Taxonomy (GTDB): domain Bacteria; phylum Gemmatimonadota; class Gemmatimonadetes; order Gemmatimonadales; family Gemmatimonadaceae; genus JABWBJ01. The sequence goes on along the minus strand of DATMBT010000427.1, from coordinate 1,029 downwards.
AACTTTTCTTCGTCCAGATCCTGCACCGTCGCGCGAATGCAGTGGCGCGGGCACCGCGGGCAGGCGTCGCGTTCGAGCTGAAGAAGACGCTCACGACGCAACTGAAGGAGGTCCTGCCGTATTCGCTGACCGGGGCACAGGCGCGAGCCATTCGCGAGATCTTTGCCGACATGGGTTCCCCGCGCCGAATGCACCGGTTGCTGCAGGGTGACGTTGGCAGCGGAAAAACCGTGGTCGCCGTGTTCGCGTCATTGCTGGCAATGGAGAACGGCTACCAGGCCGCCATGATGGCGCCGACGGAGCTGCTCGCCGAGCAGCATTGCCGCACCCTGGGCGCGCTGCTGGCTCCCATTGGCATCACGCCGATCCTGCTGACCGGCAGCCTCAGTGCCGCGGAGCGGCGCGAGGCCGATCGCACGCTGGCGTCAGGCGAGCCATTGATTGCGGTCGGGACGCACGCCCTGGTGCAGGAGGAGACACGCTTCGGTCGCCTGGGTCTGGCGATTGTCGATGAGCAACACCGGTTCGGTGTCGAGCATCGCGCGGCGCTCAGCGAAAAAGGTGAACGTCCCGATACGCTGCTGATGAGCGCGACCCCGATCCCGCGCTCGCTCGCGCTGACGATGTACGGTGACCTGGACGTAAGCCTGCTGGATGAACGACCACCCGGTCGTCAGCCGGTGACGACGCTGCTTCGCAAGTCATCGTCGCACGACAAGGTGATGACGTTCCTGGACCGTGAAGTGGAGAAGGGCCGGCAGGGGTACATCGTCTACCCGATCATCGAAGAGTCGGAGAAGCTGGCCCTCAAGGCGGCGAGTACGATGTTCGGCGAACTTTCCGAGGGCGTGCTGAAGGAGCGGCGACTGGCGCTCCTCCACGGACGCATTGGCGCCGACGAGCGGGACGACATCATGCGCCACTTCCGGGACGGCGCCATCGACGTGCTGGTGGCGACCACGGTGATCGAGGTCGGCATCGACGTGCCTAACGCTACGGTGATGATCGTGGAGCACCCGGAGCGGTTCG
>DATMBT010000426.1:0-6080 GCA_035559475.1 Gemmatimonadaceae bacterium | reverse complement strand
GCTCGCCTCAGCGCGGCGCAGTCACGATGGTTCGCCGCCAAGCGCGATGTCGAAGACACCAAAGTCGTGGCACCGACGACCGGCATCGTCTCAGTGCGGTCGGTTGAAAACGGCGAGCACATTTCGCGCGGCGCGTCGATGTTCACCGTCGTGCGCAACGACGTGCTCGAGCTGGAAGCGGCGGTACCGGCGCGCTTCGCGGGCGATGTGAGCGTCTCCATGCCGGTGCGTTTCAATGCCGGTGGTCGCGAAATAAACGGCCGCGTGGCGCGCGTGAGCCCCACGATCAATCCCGCCAACCGCTCGGTCACGATCTACCTGCAATTGCCCAACCCGGGCGGCATGCTCAAGGGGAACACGTTCGCGACAGGTCGTATCGTCGCGCGCACGATCAACGGCGCCATCATCGTTCCGACGTCGGCTATTCGATATGGCCAGCAGGCGAACGAGCCGTTCGTCTATCGTATTTCGAATGAGACCGTCGAGCACCAGCCCGTGCAGTTAGGCGTGGTGGATGAGCAGTCCGGTATCGTGCAGGTCACTTCGGGCCTCGAGGTCGGTGATCGCGTGATCGTTGGCAACGTCGGCGCAATCGGCCGCGGCGTGAAAGTGCGCATCGCCGGTAGCACTGGTGATCCGTCTTCCGGCCGCGCCGGCGGTAATGGTGCTGGTCGTCCCGGTCGCGCTGGCGGCCGAGCAAAGCCGGATTCGTCGCTGATGCACGATTCGAGCGCCAAGAAGTGAAAACCTCTGAGCTCTGAGCTCAGAGTATTCTTTGGACTTGGACTAAACGATGTTTCTCTCAGACGTCAGTATTAAACGACCGGTCTTCGCAACCATGTTGATGGTTGCGTTGCTCGTCTTCGGCCTCGTGTCGTACACGCGGTTGGCCATCGATGAGTACCCGGACATCACGTACCCGACCATCAGCGTCAACACGTCGTATCCGGGTGCGTCGCCTGAGGTGATGGAGCGCGACGTCTCGCGCCCCATCGAGGAAGCGCTCAACACCGTCCAGGGCATCCGCGAAGTCACCTCCACGTCACAGGAGAGCAATTCGTCCGTCCGCGTCAACATGCAGCTCGGCGTGAACGTGATGGAGGCCCAGCAGGACGTCGTCGCCAAGGTCGCGCGTATCCGGCGCTCCCTTCCGCCCGACATCCAGGATCCGGTCATCGTCCGGTACGATCCAAACGACCGGCCGATCATGTCGATCTCGATCCAGTCAGCCGAGCGATCCATCCGCGACCTGACCGACCTCGCCGACCAGGTCATCGCGAACCGGCTCGAGTCCATTCCCGGCGTCGGTGGCGTGAACGTCAACGGCGGCACGCCGCGTGAAATCCGCGTGTTGCTCAATCCCGACGCCCTCAACGCGTATCAGATCAGTCCGCAGCAGGTATCGCAGGCGCTGGCGCGCGAGAACATGGAAGTGCCCGCGGGTCGCGTCTATCGCGGCGACACCGAGAAGCTCGTCCGCGTCACCGGTCGCATCCGCGATCCGCTCGCATTCAATGATGTCGTCGTCGCCACCCGCGCCAACACGCCAGTGCGTGTGCGCGACCTCGCCAACGTCGTCGACGGCTCCGCCGAACGGCGTTCCTCGGCATTCCTCGGCACTCGTGAGGCAGGCGAGACGCGCGCGGTGTCGGTCGAAGTGCTCAAGATTTCGGGCTCGAACACGGTCGAAGTCGCCGACGCGGTGCGCCTGCGCATCGATGAACTCGCGCAGGGTCTCCCGGGCGACATCGAAATGCGCGTCGTCCGCGACGACAGCGTCAAGATCCGCCACGCCCTGTCGGACGTGCAGATCACGATCATGCTCGGCGCCGTCCTCACGATCCTGATCATCTACCTGTTCCTGAACTCGTGGCGCTCCACCGTCATCACGGGGCTCACGCTTCCGATCTCGGTCATCTCGGCGTTCTTCGCGATGTACATGTTCAACTTCACGATCAACACGATGACGCTGCTGGCGCTGTCGCTGGCGATCGGGTTGCTGATCGACGATGCCATTGTCGTGCGCGAGAACATCGTCAGGCACATCGAGATGGGGAAAGACCACTACAAGGCGTCGAAGGAGGCCACCGACGAGATCGGACTCGCCGTGTTGTCCACGACGCTGGCGGTCGTGGCAGTGTTCGTACCCGTCGCGTTCATGGGCGGCCAGATCGGCAAGATCTTCTACCAGTTCGGCGTGACGGTGGCGTTCGCGGTGCTGGTGTCGCTCTTCGTATCGTTCACGCTGGACCCGATGTTGTCGTCGATCTGGGCAGACCCGGAACTGGAGCATGGTGGACACGCCGAGACGCGGAAGAGGACGCGGAATCCCATCAGGAAGTTCGCGTTCTGGTTCGACGACCGCTTCGAGCGGACGGCTGACCGGTACAAGGGCTGGCTGGCGGCGGCACTGCGGCACCGTGCGCTCGTTATGGGCGTTGCCGTCCTGTCGATCGTTGCGGCGGGCGCGATGTACCCGCTGCTCGGCTTCACATGGCTCCCTGACTTCGACGCCGGTGAGTTCGACGTGAACTTCCGGGCCGCGCCCGGTTCGCGCGTGGAGTACACGACGCAGAAGGGACAGGAAGTTGCTGCGATGGTCAGGCAGATACCCGAGGTCGAGTTCACGTACATGACCGTTGGTGGTGGCGGCGGCTTCGGTCGCGGCTCCAACAGCGGCATGATTTATGTCAGGCTTGCGGACAAGCGGGACCGGCTGCGCAGCCAGCAGGAGATCCAGGCGGCGCTGCGCACGCAGTTCCCCGCGATCACCGGCGTGAGGCCGAGTATCGGCGGGTCACGCTCGATATTCGGCGGCATGGGCCAGCCGATCCGCATCTACGTGCAGGGACCCGAGGTCTCCCGCCTGAAGCTGGCGGCAGAGCAGGTGATGCAGACGGTGAGGGAAGTGCCGGGCGTGGCGGAGCCGACGTCGAGCGACGACGGCGAGATTCCTCAGCTCGACGTGAAAGTGGACCGGCAGCAGGCATGGGCCGCTGGCCTGGGGATCAATGCCATCGGCGCGACATTGCAGCCGTTGTTCCAGGGCCAGCGCGCGACGCGATGGGAGGACCCTAACGGGTATTCGCACGACGTGATCGTGGTGTATCCCGATTCCATGCGCGTGTCGCCCGAGGACGTAGCGCGAATTCCCGTGCTGAGCCAGAACATTGATCCGCGCACGGGACAGGCGGCGACCGTGCCGCTGTCACAGGTGGCGACGATCCAGGCCGGCGTGGGTCCGATGCAGATCGAGCGCCGGGCGCTGGAGCGCCAGGTGTCCATCGGCGCGAATGTGTTAGGCGGATACAACATGGGTGACGTGGCCGACGCCGCTCGCGACTCCATCGCGAAGATCGGGTTGCCATCCGGGTATCACACCGTATTTGGCGGCGACGTGCAGAACCTGGAGGAGACGAAGGGTTACGTGCTCCAGGCCATCCTGCTGGCGGTCATCTTCATCTACCTGATCCTCGCGTCGCTGTTCGGGAGCTTCCTGCAGCCGCTGGCGATCATGTTGTCGCTGCCGTTGTCGTTCCTTGGCGTGGCCATGGCGCTGTTTGTGACCAAGGGAAGCCTCAACGTGATGTCGATGATCGGGATCATCATGTTGATGGGGCTTGTGACGAAAAACGGCATCCTGCTCATCGACTTCGTGAACAAGGAGCGTGAGGCAGGCGCGGAGCGGACCACGGCAATCCTCACCTCCGCACGCGTCAGGCTCCGTCCGATCATCATGACCACGTTCGCGATGATCTTCGGCATGCTTCCACTCGCATTGGCGCTAGGCGAAGGTGCGGAGCAGCGTGCACCGATGGCGCATGCGGTGATCGGCGGGTTGATCACCAGCACCTTGCTGACGTTGTTCGTCGTTCCGGTGGTGTACACGCTGCTGGACGACCTGGCGGTCCGGGTCATGGGGAAGAAGCCGGTGAAGGCCGTCGAGCCGACGCACGCCTACGGGGACTGACGCCCCTTGAGGGGAACACCGAGGCGGCGCCCGAAAGGGCGCCGCTTTGTTTGTGGTTACCGCAGGGATTCGCTCAGCTTCAGGCGTTAAGCCGTCGACCATAAGGTCCCCACCGCGCGCCTTCACCGCAAGCTCGAATCGCTCCACCGCGTCCTGGATCCGGGCGAGGTGCTCCCGATTTCACTTCCGCTCATAAGATGCCGAGCCCGGCGGAAGTGGCGACGTCCACCGCCTCGCCAATTGACGCAGAAGTACGTCGCTATACACATAGTGGCTATAGAGGCCAACCGCACGGCGTGTAGCGGCCCCTGATGTCGTACGTCTCGTCACTCTCGCCTTGACGATATAGCCAGAGTGGCTATAGTCACGCCATGCGAATCGAGGATGAATCCGTCGAGGCCGCGCTGCCGCTCCCACCGGCCACCTTCCACATCCTGCTGGCGCTGACCAGCGACGTGCGGCACGGATACGCGATCATCCAGGACGTCGCGGACCGCACCAACGGCGAGCTGCGCATGAGCGCAGGAACCCTCTACCGCTCGGTGGCACGGATGGTGGAGCAAGGGCTCATCACCGAGGTGGCGAAGCGGCGCACGATCGCTGACGACGAGCGGCGCCGCTACTACCGCATCACGCCGTTCGGCACCGCGGTCGCCCGCGCCGAGATGCGGCGGCTCACCGATCTGGTGCGCCTGGCGCGCGCCAGCGGGCTCAAACCGAGGCCAGCCTGATGCGATTCTACCGCGCGCTGCTGCGACTGTACCCGGAGTCGTTCCGCGCTGACTATGCCGCGGAACTGGAACGGACGTTCAACGAGAACGTGCGAAATCGCGGTCGCATCGGCGCAATAGTTGCGGCAGTCACGGACGTGGTGCCTAACGCCTTAGCCGTACACTGGGCGATCCTCCTGCAGGACCTGCGCTTCACTGCACGAACACTCAACGGCTCCCGCGGTTTCGCCATCGCCGCGGTGCTCATCACGGCACTCGGCGTTGGCGCCAACACGGCCACGTTCTCTGTCGCGGACTTCGTGTTGCTCCGACCGCTGCCGTTCAAGAATCCGAACGCGATCGTTCGGCTTTGTGAAGGCCCGCGCGACGGCAGCGGCTGGGGGTGCATGAATGAACTATCGCCGGCGAACTTCCGGAGTGCCGTCACCGACACGCGCTCATTCGAAGGATGGGGAGCGTTCACCGGCGCCCCGGTGAACATGGTGGGGAGCGGCGAGCCGGTGCGCGTCGGCGGCTATCGAGTCACCCCTCAGCTCTTCCCGGTGCTCGGCGTCGCGCCCCTGATCGGGCGAACGTTCGACACCACGCAGGCCGGCGCTGCAGACGCGTCGTCGCTGGTGCTTTCCTGGGCCCTGTGGCAGACGCAGTTCGGTGGTGACCCACAGGTTCCTGGAAAAACATTGCGACTCGATGGCGTGCCCTACACGGTGATCGGCGTGATGCCGCAGACCTTTCAATTCCCCGACGAGGGTGTGCGGCTCTGGATGCCGCTGATCTTCCGCGATGACGACTACCTCGATCGCGGCAACACGTACCTGCAGGCGGTCGGCCGTCTCAGGAAAGGCGTGACGTTCGAGCAGGGCCGAGCGGATGTGGCTGCGGTGTTTGATCGGCTGGCTCGCGAGTTTCCCGAGACCAACGCGGAGACGGGGTTCAGCTACTTTCGCCAGCGCGACTTTGTGCTGCCGCAGTTCCGTCTCATGCTGCTCGCGCTCACTGGCGCGAGCCTCTGCATGCTGCTGTTGACGTGCGCGAATCTTGCCAACCTGCTATTGGCTCGCGCCGCGAGTCGCGAACGGGAGTTGGCGGTGCGCGCGTCGCTCGGCGCCGGTCGCGAGAGGTTGGTGCGACAGATGCTGACGGAGAGCGTCGTCCTCGCCATGATGGGAGCGGTGGCCGGTGTGTTCGCAGCGGCACTCGCCATGCCGCTCCTGTCGCGACTCGTGCCACCGACGATGCCGCTGGCCAGTGCACCCGTTCTCGACGTTCGTGTCTTCGTCATCGCCGCCGTCTTTTCGCTCCTCACCGGATTGGGATTCGGTCTGTTGCCGGCCATCCGCGTGGGAGGCGCTACGGGTTTCGAGGCACTGCGTGAGGGT
>DATMBT010000425.1:0-7032 GCA_035559475.1 Gemmatimonadaceae bacterium | reverse complement strand
GGCCGCGGCTGAAGCGAAGCAACTGACCGCGGCGATGGTCCTCACGCGGGGAGAGGAGCAGGACGCTGTGCTGGTACGCAGCGATCACCCACAAAGGACTGGCACGTTCATGGCGCGTTCGGCCTGGGGGTCCATGGTGATGAGCGTCGAGGTCGCGGCGGCGAAGCGACTGACGTTGGCGCGCGCACGCTACGGCGTGAAACGGAGCGACACGCCACAGTCCCGCATCCAGGTGTCCGACATCGTGCTCTTCGAGCCGTACGACGGCATGCCGGAGAGCGCCGAGGACGTGCTGCCGCACATGCGAACGTCGGAACGCATCCCGCAGGGCTCACGCGTGGGGATTTTCTGGGAGGCGTACAACACCAACCCGACGGGCGAAGGCATCGAGGTGAACATCACCGTGGCAGCGGAAAACACGTCCGGGGGTGGTGGTTGGCTGACCCGCGGCATTCGCGCGCTGCGTCGCGTGCGTGAGGCAGCCCCGGTTTCCGTCGGTCTCCGTGACGTTTCGGCACGCGGAAGTCCGATCACCTCTCGAGCAGTGGAAGTGGACCTGTCCACACTCGTACCGGGCCGATACCTGATGCAGCTCGAGCTGAACGCCGCGGGCAACGAGGTGCGGGTGGAGCGCGCGATCACCGTCGTGGCTCGGTGACTCGTGACTGGGAGCGAGTCAGGGCGCGGTTGATAGTACGTGGCAAGCGGGATGTTCGGCTGTAGGTTTTGTCCGACGTCCGCCATCCGCCATCCGCCACCCGCCATCCAAATGAGATTCACGTTACCCGGCCTCTCGCTCGTCGCCGCACTCGGCCTGCTCGCCACACCGCAACAAGCGCCCGCACAGGGCCCCGCGTCGTTTGAGCTCGACTCCACCACCGTCACCGGATTTCGCTGGAGAAACATCGGCCCCGCGAACATGCAGGGCCGCGTGGCCGACGTGACCGGGATCCCGTCGCCGTCCAAGACGATGTTCGTGGCCGCGGCGGCGGGCGGCATCTGGAAGTCAACCAACAATGGCGTGACGTGGCGGCCGGTGTTCGACAACCAGCGCGTCGTGTCCATGGGATCACTGGCCATTGCGCCCAGCGACACCATGCAGGTGTGGGCCGGCTCCGGGGAGCAGAACTCGCGCAACTCGATTTCGCCCGGCGGCGGCATCTACAAGTCCATGGACGGCGGCCTGACGTGGCGCCTCATGGGACTCGAGAAGACGGAAGTCATTGGCCGCATTGCCATACATCCCACCAACCCGAACGTCATCTACGTCGCCGCGTTAGGCGCCATCTGGCGGTCGAATCCCGAACGCGGGTTGTACAAGACCGAGGACGGAGGCCAGAACTGGCAGCTGGTGAAGTTCATCTCCGACAAGGCCGGCTTTGTGGATGTCGCGCTCGACCCGTCGAACCCTGACGTGGTCTGGGCCAGCAGCTACGAGCGCGTCCGTGGCCCGTATTTCCTCCGCTCCGGCGGAGCGGGATCCGCGCTGTGGAAGTCCACCGACGCCGGAAAGACCTGGAACGAAGTAAAGGGCGGCGGCTTCCCCGCGACAATGAAAGGCCGCATCTCGATCGCCCTTGCGCCGTCGAACCCACGTGTGATGTACACGCTGGTGGAGGCCGACACCGCGAAGGGCGAAAAGGAACGTCCCAGCGGCCTCTATCGCTCGGAAGACGGCGGCGCCACGTGGACCCGCACCAACAACTCGAATACGCGCCCGTTCTACTACTCGCAGGTTCGCGTCCACCCGAAGAATCCCGATCGGGTGTACTGGTCGTCCACGCCGGTCCTGGTTTCGAATGACGGCGGACGCACACCGATCAACGCGACCGTCGGCCTGCACGTCGATCACCACGCCATGTGGATCGATCCCGTCGATCCCGACCGGATGATGGTGGGCAACGACGGCGGCATCGGCATCTCGTTCGACCAGGGCGGCAACTACACCTTCCCGAACATCTTCGCGTTAGGCCAGCCGTACAACGTCAGCTTCGACTATTCGGTACCGTATCGGGTGTGCGGCGGCCTGCAGGACAACGGCTCATGGTGCGGCCCGAGCCGCCGGCGCCAGGGACCGATCACGAACGCCATGTGGGCCACCATCAACGGGGGCGACGGGTTCGTGACCATGCAGGACCCGACCGACCCGAACATCGTCTATAGCGAGTCGCAGGGTGGGGCCATCGCGCGCGCGAACCTGGCCACGGGAGAGCGGACGTCGCTCGTGAAGCCGCAATGGCGGCCGCGGTACGACCAGCTCGAGGATTCGATCCTCATCGAGCGGGCGGACACGACGAAGCCGGAAACGCCGCAACAGAAGCGGCACATCGCCGACATTCGCGCCCGCCAGCGCACCGACTCCATCGGGCTCAACCTCCGTTGGAACTGGAACACGCCGTTTTTCATCTCGTGGCACAACCCGCACACGTTGTACTTCGGCGCCAATCGCGTGCTCAAGTCCACGAAGCGCGGCGACGACATGTTCCTGATCTCGCCGGAACTGACCACGGCCGACACGATGAAAATCCGCGTGTCGACGATGACCACCGGCGGCATAACGACCGACGCGACGGGCGCCGAGACGTATGGCACCATCGTGTCGCTGAACGAGTCGCCGATGCGGGCGGGAATCCTGTACGCCGGCACCGATGATGGCCGCGTCTGGACGACGCGCAATGACGGTGGAAGCTGGGAAGACCTGACCGGTCGCTTCACGGGCGTGCCCGCGGGAACGTACGTGAGCCGCATCGAACCGTCGTGGCGCGACTCGTCCACGTTCTACGTCACGTTCGACAACCACCGCAACGGCGACTTCACGCCCTACGTGTTCGCCACCAACGACGGCGGCAAGTCCTTCCGCTCCATCGCGTCCAACCTGCCCACGGGCGGGCCGGACTTCGTCCACGTGATTCGCGAAGATCCGCATAACGCGGACCTGCTCTTCCTCGGCACGGACGTCGGCGCGTACGTGTCCGTGAATCGTGGACAGACGTGGCAGCGCTTCATGACCGGGCTACCGACCGTGCCCGTGCACGACCTCAGGATCCATCCGCGGGACCACGAGCTCATTGCCGCGACGCACGGTCGCGCGTTCTGGGTGGTCGATATCGCCGCGCTCGAGCAGATGACGCCGCAGGTCGCCGCCGCTGACGCGCACCTGTTCGCGCCGCCGGTCGCGTGGCAATACGCCGACGACCCCAGCGAAGGCCAGTCCCCGGGCCAGCAGGTGTTTGTCGCCGGCTCTCCTCCCTATGGCGCCACCATCACGTATCGTCTCGCGACTCGTCAGGCAGGGTTGCGGCTCGCGATCGTCGACGCCACCGGTGACACCGTCCAGACCATCAACGCACCAGGCAACCCGGGGATCAATCGGGTGTCCTGGGCGTTCGCCGGACGTCCTGCGCCACGCGCCGCCCTCAGCGCCGCGCAGAAACGCGATTCGGCAATCCAGATGCGACGCGTCACGTTCGTCCTCGATTCACTCCAGACCGCGGGTACCAACCCCGCGGCGCTCACCGCCGTCCGCAACCTCGCGACAACCGGTGACCTCACACCGCTCTTTTCGATGTTTGGCGGTGGTGGTCCCGCGGTGGCTGCAGGCTTTGGCGCTCCGCCTCCGTTCAATCCACGTGCCGGTGAACAATTCGCTGCGCCAACCGGCCGTGGCGGAGCAGCCGGAAGGGGCGGAGCACCCGGAGCTGCCGGTGCCGCGGGAGCTCCAGGCGCTGCTGGTCGCACGGGCGGTGCCGCTGTAGGTGCACCCACAACCACGCCCGCAACCGGCGCCGCAGCCCCTGTCGCCGGAGCCCCGGCTGCCGGCGCCCCAGCGGCGGGTGGCGCGATTGACCAGCAAACCTTCATGACCATGATCGAAGCCTTCCGGATACCGGGGAAGAACCAGCCCGGAGGCTTTGCGGCCCTGAGCTTCCTGTCTACGCTGGGCTTCAACACGAACTTCGGCGGCGGTGGTGGTGCACCCGGGACGACGGTGGCGCCGGGCGATTATGCGGCTGTTCTAACCGTTGGGGGACGGACCCTGAAGCAAAGAGTCCGCGTTGAGCGCGCCCCGACGTACGGCCGATCCGTGCCGATGCCCTGAGCCTGAGGCGGATCTCCAGACCCACACGGCCCCCGTCGGTGTATCCCGGCGGGGGCCGAAGTGTGCGTTCCCCTGAGGACTCCGATCGGCCATTTTTCGTCTGAGCCGGAGCGACCCTTTCCCTCCGGTGTAGAGCCGCCATTCAAGGCAGACTTTGTCGATGCACATGGAACGCTTCCGTACGTCAAAACCCCGCTGGATGAGCATGGCGCCCGCCGTCGCCGGCCTGCTCCTTATGGCAGGCGCCGCGCATGCGCAGGTCAGCCCGCCTCCTGCTCCACCTCCAGCCGTCGCCCAGGACTCCGCGCGCGCGGCCATGGGCTCCCTGCTCGGCACCGTGTTCGACAGCGTACACAGTCGGCCGCTCGTCAATGCGACCGTGTTCGTCCTCGGCACAACGCGTATCGGTTTGACGAATGCGAGTGGTGTCTTCATCGTCGACAGCGTTCCCGTGGGGACCCACAAGGTCCACGTCGCCCATGAGTTGCTCGACTCGCTGGGCATCTCGATGGTGACCGACACGTTTCCCGTCATCGCCGGCGAGCGGAAGGTGCTCGAGATGGCTGTCCCATCGAGCGAGACCCTCGTCGGGTTGTCGTGTCCCGTGGCGACGCGCCGGCTCGGTCCCTCGGCCATCATCGGCCGACTGCTCGACGCCGACACCGATCAACCGGTGAACGGGGCTCGCGTTTCGTTTGCCTGGTCGGAGTTGTCGCTGGCTGATGGGCTGAAGCGGATGCCCAGGGTGCGCGCCGCGAACGCAAATGCCGACGGTGTGTTCCGGATCTGCGGTGTGCCTAACGAAGTGGAAGGGACGCTGCAGGCCGACAAGGGCGGCATCACCACCGCCGAGATCAAGGTCACGTTCGTCGGGCAGCCGCTGGTGATCCAGGGAATGCGGATCGGCAACGCGAACACCGTGGCCAGGGCCGTACCCGACAGCGCCCAGCCCACCACCGCCGGCCGTGGCGCCGGCGACCAGCGGTTCTCCGCGGTGAACTACCAGAAGGGCCAGGCCATCCTTCGCGGCAAGGTTGTGAACGCGACGGGCGCGCCGATGGTGGGGGCGCGCGTTGAGGTGGAAGGCACGATGGGCCGGGTGCTGACCAATGCCGAAGGGGCATTCACGCTGACTGACCTTCCGTCGGGCACGCAGTCGGTGACGGCGCGGCAGATGGGTTTCGCGCCCGTGAGCCAGCCCGTGGAACTGTCGAGCCGTGAGCCACGGACGACGACCATCACGATGAGCCAGCCGGTGCAGATGCTCGACCCGGTCGTCGTCACGGCGGAAAGCGACATGGGACTCGACAACATCGGCTTCACGTCCCGGTCCAAGTCCATGTCGGGAACGTTCCTGGACTCGAAGGAGATCATGGCGCGTGGCCCGAACATGTTGACCGACGTGTTCCGCACCGTGCCGTCGCTCAAGGTCGTGCCGGTGAGTCCGTATGACTACGCGGTGGAGAGCTCGCGCGGGAACATGCTTGGCGGCCGCTGCGTGAAGTACTGGCTGGATGGAAGCCCGTATGAGTCGGTTTTCCCCGGCGACATCGACCGCATGATTCCGCCGTACGAAATCGCGGCGATCGAGGTCTACAACGGTTCCACGGTGCCGGTGCAGTTCACGAACGCCAATTCGGCCAACTGCGCGGTCATCGTGATCTGGTCGAAGTATCGCGCCAGCCAGCCGGTCAAGCGGAAGAGGTAGGCAACCTGGCGTCAGCCCCTCACGGCTGGCGCCGGTCCCTTGCCCTCGTCGGGCTCCATGTGGACCAGGACGTCGCGCACGTTAGGCATCATGGTCATGATCGCACCCTTGACGTGGTGACTGACGGCGTGGGCCGCGCGGAGCGACATCTCCGGGTCGGCGTGCACATGGAGGTCGGCGAAATAGTCGGTTCCGGCGCGCCGCACGATGACCTTCTCGACCGCGCGAACGTGCGCCACGCCTGACGCGATCTGGTGGATCTGCTCCCGGATCGACGGCTCGCTGCGGTCCATCAGTCCCGCGACTGCCGGCCGAAGGAGATGCTGCCCGTTCCATGCGATCACGGCGGCCGCGACCAGCGCCGCCCAGTCGTCGGCCGATTCCCATCCCGGCCCGCCACGGATCGCGACCGAGATGCCGATGAACGCGGCGAGTGAGGTGATCGCGTCACTGCGATGGTGCCAGGCATCGGCTCGCACCACTTCGCTGCCTACCGCCTGGCCAACCGCGTAGACCTTCCGGAAGAGCAGCTCCTTCACGAGTACGACCACGATCAGCACCACGAGCGTGAACGGCGCGGGGGCGTGATGCGGCGTCACGATTTCCTGGACGGCGGCGATTGCGATGGCGGTTGCCGCCGCCATGAGCATCAGCGAGACAATTGCCGCCGCCAGCGTCTCCGCTTTCCCGTAGCCGAACGGGTACTCCGAATCGGCATCCCTCGCGGCGATGCGCAGTCCACCCCAGACAATTGTCGAGGAGAGGACGTCCGCCGTGGATTCGATGCCGTCAGCGACCAGCGCGTACGAATTGCCGATGACGCCGGTGAGAATCTTGATGAACGCCAGGCCGGCGTTGACCAGGAGGCCGGACTGTGCGCTGCGAATGCCGCGATTTTGGTCGGCAGGCAACCAGTTGAGAGCTGAGAGTTGAGAGTCAGAAAAAAGTTACACTCTCACTCAACTCTCAGCTCCCCAATCCCCAATCCCTGATCCCTTACTTGGCGCTTCCGCCCCCAAGCTTCCACGACAGTCCAAGGTGCAGGGCGCCTGAGCCAGCACCGGCATCTGCGTAGAACGCCATGTTCTCCTTCAGGAAGTACCGCATGCCCAGCACACCAACGAAGTAGATGCCGGAGTTGTATGCCGCGCCCGTGTATCCCGAAGGCTCACTCACGATGTAGAAACCCAATCCCGCGCCGACGAAGGGATCGAACTTCTTGTTT
>DATMBT010000424.1:0-10694 GCA_035559475.1 Gemmatimonadaceae bacterium | reverse complement strand
GCGTCGTCATCGGCAAGAAGGGCGCTGAAGTCGACAAGCTGCGCGATGAGCTCGCGCATCTCACCGGCAAGGAAGTCGGCATCAACGTCGAAGAGATCAAGCGTCCCGAGCTCGAAGCACAGCTCGTGGCCGACAACATCGCGAGCCAGCTCGCGCAGCGTATTTCGTTCCGTCGCGCCATGAAGCGCGCGGTGCAGAGCGCGATGCGCATGGGCGCGCAGGGCATCAAGATCAAGTGTGGCGGCCGGCTTGGCGGCGCTGAAATCGCGCGCGTCGAAGGTTATAACGAAGGGCGTGTGCCTCTGCACACGCTGCGCGCCGACATCGACTACGCGCAGTCGACCGCGCGGACCACGTTCGGCGCCATTGGAGTCAAAGTCTGGATGTTCAAGGGTGAAGTCGTCGAGGATCGGCGGGGGAAGACGTACAGCACCGGGGTCTGATCGGGTAAACGGGCAGACGGGCAGACGGGCAGTGGAGCTGCCTGACGAGTCACGAGTCACGAGTCACCAGTCACTAGTCACGAGTTATGCTGAGTCCGAAGCGGGTAAAATTCAGGAAGATGTTCAAGGGACGCACCAAGGGTCTGGCGACCCGGGGGGCCGAAATTTCGTTCGGCCATTTCGGATTGCAGGCGCTGGAGCCCGGCTGGATCACGAACCGGCAGATCGAGGCCGCGCGCGTGGCGCTGACGCGCCACATCAAGCGCGGCGGCAAGGTCTGGATCCGCATCTTCCCGGACAAGCCGATCACCAAGAAGCCGGCCGAGACGCGCATGGGCAAAGGCAAGGGATCGCCCGAGGGCTGGGTGGCGGTGGTGAAGCCCGGCCGCGTGTTGTTCGAGCTCGAGGGCGTGACGCGCGAGATCGCCGAGAAGGCGATGGCGCTCGCGGCCGCGAAGATCTCGGTGCGTTCAAAGTTTGTGGCGCGCGAGGAGGCGCCGACCCATGGCTAAGGAGACTGCCGCCAAGCAGATCCGCGAAATGGCGGACGCGGACATCCGTTCGCGCATCGCCGAGCTGGAGGAAGAACGTTTCCGCCTGCGTTTTCGCGGGGCGACCCAGCCGCTGGAAGATCCGCTCCGGCTGCGCGTGGTGCGCAAGGACATCGCGCGACTGAACACGGTGCTGCGGGAACGCGCCCTGACGTCGTCAGGCACATGAGCGAGGATAGAAACGGAATGGCCGAGAGCATGACGACCAACGCGGCGCCGGCGCGCAGTGCGCGCAAGGTGCGCCTGGGTATCGTAGTGAGCGACAAGATGCAGAAGACCGTCGTGGTTCGCCTCGAACGGCGCTTCGCGCACCCCCGCTACGGCAAGATGGTAACGCGCTCCACGAAGGTGAAAGCGCATGACGAGCAGAACGACGCGAAGACCGGCGACACGGTGCGCATCATGGAGACGCGCCCGCTGTCGAAGGACAAGCGGTGGCGCGTGGTCGAGATTGTCGACCGCGCTCGTTAGGAGCCCCGGGCAATGATCCAACAGGAAAGCATGGTCCGCGTCGCGGACAACTCGGGCGCCAAGCGCGCGCTCGTCATCCGGGTCCTGGGCGGCACGCGCCGCCGGTATGCGGGACTCGGGGATACCGTGATCGTGGCCGTGAAGGACGCGCTGCCGAACGGCACGGTGAAGAAGTCCGAGGTCGCGCGCGCCGTCGTGGTGCGCACGGTCAAGGAAACCCGCCGCAAGGACGGGAGCTACATCCGCTTCGACGAGAATGCGGTCGTCATCATCAACGAGCAGGGTGAGCCCAAGGCGACGCGCATCTTCGGGCCGGTGGCGCGCGAGCTGCGCGAGCGCCGGTACATGAAGATCGTGTCGCTGGCTCCGGAGGTCATCTAGCATGCGGCTGCTGGTACAGCGCAAGAAGGAAGCAAACCGCTACGCCGCGCGGCACGCCCGCAAGGCGGAGCGCGTCAGCATGCCTTTCACGAAGGGCGACACGGTCCGCGTGATGCGCGGTGAAGAGAAGGGGAAGGAAGGCAAGATCATCCGCGTGTACACCAAGACGGGACGCGTGACGATCGAGGGGGTCAACATCGTGAAGCGCCACCGCAAGGCGCGTCGCGCGGAAGAGCAGAGCCAGATCATGGAAATGGCGGCTCCGCTGCACCACTCGAACGTCATGCTGCTTGACCCGAAGTCCGGCGCGCCGACGCGTGTGCGGTACCGGAGCGACGACGAAGGCGATGCGCGCGAGCGCCGCCGGGCCAAGGAACGCATTGCCGTGAAGAGCGACCAGGCGATTCCGAGAACGAAATAAAATGCAGAATGCAGAATGCAGATTTTCGATTTTTGATTGTCTGCGACCTGCGATCTGCAATCTGCAATCTGAAATCTGCAATAACTTCTGACCCGGTTTGTCGTTATGGCCAAGGAAGAGAAGGAAAAGGAAAAGAAGCCCAGTGGTGGCGGTGGCGCCCCGAAGACGGGTGGCGGTACGCCGCGCGCGCAAAAGGGCGAGAAGGGTGAGCGGAAGTCGATGCTCAACCGTGGACCACATGCGGGCCGGGACCTCCCGGTTCCGCCGCCGCGCCTGCGCGACCACTATCGCTCGACCGTGAAGCCGAAGCTGATGAAGCAGTTCGGCTTCACGAACACGCACGAGACGCCGTCGATCGAGAAGATCGTGCTGAACGTCGGCCTCGGCGAGGCGATCAAGCAGCCCAAGATGCTCGACGCGGTGGTCGACGAGCTGTCGATCATCACCGGGCAGCGTCCGGTGCGGAAGCGGGCGAAGAAATCCATCGCCAACTACGGACTCCGGCAGGGCCAGGAGATCGGGGCGGCGGTCACGTTGCGCGGCGCGCGCATGTGGGAGTTCCTCGACCGGTTCATCAGCACGGCGGTGCCGCGTATCCGTGACTTCCGCGGGTTGAGCACGCGCTCGTTCGACGGGCGCGGGAACTACTCGGTCGGCGTCAAGGAACAGATGATCTTCCCGGAGATCAACTTCGACATGGTCGAGCACATCCACGGGATGGACATCACGATCGTCACCACCGCGAATCGCGACGACCATGCCCTGGCGCTGCTGCGCGAGCTTGGCATGCCGTTCCGCGGCGAAGAGAAGGAAGGCAGGGGACAGCGTCTGATGATGAGCACCTGAGACCTAACGACACATGGCGAAGACATCGGCAGTGGTCAGGAACGAGCGGCGCAAGAAGCTGGCGGCGAAATATTTCACCAGGCGCCAGGAGCTCGTGAAGATCGTGAAGAACCCGAAGACGACCCCGGAAGCCCGCGCGGCGGCGTATGCCAAGCTGCGCGCGTTGCCGCGGAACTCGGCTCCCATCCGCATCCGCAACCGCTGCTCGATGTCGGGCCGGCCGCGGGGCGTCGAGGGATACTTCGGGCTCTCACGGATTGCGCTGCGGGACATGGCGCTGAACGGGTTCCTGCCCGGAGTGCGGAAGGCCAGTTGGTGAAATCGTGAATCGTGAATCGTGAATCGTGAATCGTAACGGCGAACGCTCGACACGATTCACGCTTCACGCATCACGATTCACCTGTTGAATGAACGATCCACCAGTTTCCCCCACGTCCGAAGGCTCGGATACGAGAGGAGCGAGGAAGCAACGAAGATGACAATGACCGATCCAATCGCCGACATGCTGACGCGGATCCGCAATGCCTGCGGGTCGAAGCACCGCCGCGTCGACATGCCGTCGTCGAAAATCAAGGTCGAGGTCGCGCGCATCCTGAAGGAGCACAACTTCATCCAGGATTTCCGCGTGCTCGATGGCGAAGCGGGGCCACGGGTGCTGCGCGTCATCCTGAAGTATGCCGGCGGCCAGCCGGTGATCCGCGAGCTGCGGCGCGTCTCGACGCCCGGGCTTCGTCGCTACGTCGGCGTGACCGAGATTCCGCGCGTGCGCAACGGACTGGGCATGGCCATCCTCAGCACGTCGAGTGGCCTCATGTCCGATGCCCAGGCGCGCAAGGCCCACACCGGGGGCGAGCTGCTCGCCCTCGTCTGGTAGGAGGACGCCAACGATGTCGCGAATCGGCAAGATGCCGGTCCCGGTACCCAGCGGCGTGACCGTCAGCATCGACGGGTCCACGGTGTCGGTCAAGGGACCGAAGGGCGAGCTCTCGCGGAAGTTTCCCGAGGGGATCTCGTTTTCGCTCGAGAACAACCAGGTCCTCGCCGCTCGTTCCAGCGACGAGGCGCAGCAGAAGGCCGTGCATGGGCTCTCGCGCGCGCTCGTGGCCAACATGGTCGAGGGCGTGACCAAGGGCTACCAGAAGCAGCTGGAGATCACGGGCGTCGGCTACAAGGCTGAGCCGAAGCCGTACGGCCTCCTGTTTTCGTTAGGCTACTCGCACACCATCGAGTTCAAGGCGCCGAAGGGGATCACGCTGAAGGCCACGCAGCCGACGCAGGTGCTGGTCGAGGGCGCCGACAAGGAAGTCGTCGGCCAGGTGGCGGCGGAAATCCGGTCGCTGCGCAAGCCCGAACCGTACAAGGGGAAGGGCATCAAGTACGTTGGCGAAAAGGTCCGCCGGAAGGCGGGCAAGGCTGGAGGCAAGTAATGGGCAAGATCGCAATTCCGAAGAACAACGCGGATCGCCGGCGCCGTCGCCACATGCGCGTGCGCAATCACCTGGCGGGAACCGGTGAGCGGCCGCGCCTGGTCGTGTTCCGTTCACTGAAGCACATCGCGGCGCAGCTGGTCGATGACGACAAGCGCCGCACGCTCATGGCCGTCACGGACCAGGGCCTTGATGGGACCAAGACGCAGCGCGCGTCCGAGGTTGGTAAGCGGATCGCCGCGCGCGCCAAGGAGTCAGGCGTATCGAAGATCGTCTTCGATCGCGCTGGTTATCGATATCACGGCCGCGTGAAGGCGCTGGCCGACGGCGCCCGCGAGGGCGGACTGGAGTTCTGACATGGCTGAAACTCAGGGTACAGGTGGCGGCGCCGGCGGGCCTCCACGCGGACGTAGCGGCGGCGGCGGCGGCGGTGGTGGTGGTCGCGGCGGCGGCGGTGGTGGACGCGGACGCGGCGGACCGGGTGGACCTGGCGGCGGTCGTGGACGTGGCGGCCCCGGTGGCCCCGGCGGTCGCGGCGGCCCCGGTGGACCTGGCGGACGCGGCGGCGAAGGTGGCCGTGGCGGTCGCGAGGGCGGCGGTCGTGACGGCGGTCGTGGCGGTCGTGGCGGCGGCGAGGCCCAGTCGCGCGAAGGATCGGACCTGCTGGAAAACGTGGTCGCGATCAACCGCGTGGCGAAGGTCGTGAAAGGCGGCCGGCGCTTCTCGTTCAACGCGCTGGTTGCGGTCGGCGACGGCAAGGGCCGGGTTGGCTTCGCGACCGGCAAGGCAAACGAAGTCTCTGAAGCGGTCCGCAAGGCCGTGGATGGCGCGCGTCGCAACATGCTGACGGTGCCCCTCACTGGCTCCACGATTCCGCACGAGATCGTTGGCCACCATGGCGCCGGCAAGGTCTTCATGAAGCCCGCGGCACCTGGTGCCGGTGTTATCGCTGGCGGCGCGGTGCGCGCGGTCATGGAGTGCGCCGGCATCGGCGACATCCTGACCAAGAGCCTCGGATCCACGAACCCGCACAACCTCGTTCGTGCCACGATCCAGGGACTGGGCTGCCTGACGACGGTTGACCAGATCGCGCGTGAGCGCGGCCTGGAGCCATCGTCCATTCCGTATCGCTCGCGTGCCCGCGGCAAGGAGACGGCGCATGCCTAGGACATTCGTGTGGCACCGTACGCGCGGGCCGAAAACGACGCCCAAGCGTGAGGCGCCAACCGACGGAAAGGTCAAGGTGACGCAGGTCCGGAGCGGGATCGGGCACTCGTGGCGCATGCGCCTCGTGCTCAAGTCGCTCGGGCTGCGGCACCACCAGCAGTCCGTTATCCATAATGACTCGGCTGCACTGCGCGGCCAGGTGAACAAGGTGCGCCACCTGGTTACGGTGACGCCCGTGAAGGAGTGATGAGCGTGGCTACGCAAGAGAAGATCGGACTTCACAACCTCGCGCCGGCGCCGGGATCGCATCGCAATCGCAAGCGCCTTGGCCGCGGTCCGGGCACCGGCCAGGGCAAGACGGCCGGCAAGGGTCACAAGGGCTCCATGGCGCGCGCTGGCCATGGTGGACCTGGCGGCGGAAAGCCGGGCTTTGAGGGCGGCCAGATGCCGCTCACGCGCCGCATCCCGAAGCGTGGCTTCACCAACCCGTTCCGCGTGGAGTCGCAGGTCGTGACACTCGACGACATCGCGGCAATGCCCGAAGGCACGGAAGTAACGCGTGAGGCGCTGGCGGAAGCCGGCGTCATCAAACTCAGGAAGGGTCCGGCAAAGATCCTTGGCAACGGCGAGCTGGCACGCGCCGTCGTCGTGCGCGGCGTGAAGGTCAGCGCCGGTGCGCGGTCCCGCATCGAAGCGGCGGGCGGCCGCATCGAGGAGTAGACGAATGGCACAGGCGAATCCCGCCGCCGCTCTGGCGAACATCTACAAGACGCCGGAGCTGTGGGAGAAGATCAAGTTCACCTTCATCTGCCTGGCGATTTATCGCCTCGGCTCGGTGGTGACGGCCCCCGGCGTGGACGTCATCGCGATCAGCGATTTCTTCCAGAACCAGGGGAGCCAGGGACTCCTCGGCCTCTACGACCTGTTCGTGGGCGGCCAGCTCTCCCGGGCCACCGTGTTCGCGCTTGGCATCATGCCGTACATCTCGGCCTCCATCTTCGTGCAGATCGCGGGCGCCGTGATCCCGACGGTCGAGAAGATGCAGAAGGACGAGGATGGCCGGAAAAAGCTGACGCAGTACACTCGTTATGCGACGGTCATCCTCGCGATGGTGCAGGCGTGGGGCTTTGCGATCTTCACCGAATCGCTGCAGGGCGCC
The DNA here is from genome assembly GCA_035559475.1 of Gemmatimonadaceae bacterium. GTDB lineage: Bacteria > Gemmatimonadota > Gemmatimonadetes > Gemmatimonadales > Gemmatimonadaceae > JABWBJ01. The sequence continues at coordinate 3,828 of DATMBT010000424.1, read as the reverse complement.
GTGGCGAACCCGGGCTTCTGGTTCAAGGTCCAGATGGCCCTGTTCCTGACCACGGGCGCGATCTTCGTCATGTGGCTGGGTGAACAGATCACGGAGAAAGGTCTCGGAAACGGGGCCAGCCTCATGATCTACTTCTCGATCGTGGTCAGGTTCTGGCCGAGCATCTTCGGCACGATCGGGTTCATCCGGACGGGCGCGATCGGTCCGTTCTCGCTGCTCATCCTGGCGCTGGTCATGGTGGTCGTCGTGGCGGCGGTCGTGGCCATCACGCTGGCCGCGCGACGGGTGCTGATACAGATACCACAACGAACCGTGGGTCGCGGGCGGATGCGTGAGGCAGCGCGGAACTTCATTCCGCTCCGCATCAATTCATCCGGCGTCATGCCGATCGTGTTCGCGCAGTCGGTGATCGTGGTGCCGGGCGCGGTCGCGCAATTCAGCCAGAACCCGACGGCGCAGCGCATGGCCGAACTGTTCATGCCGGGCAGCTTCTGGTACATGGTGTCACTCGGTGTGCTGATCCTGTTTTTCACGTATTTCTACACGTCGATCATCTTCAATCCGGTTGACCTCGCGGAGAATCTCCGCAAGCAGGGTGGGTTCATTCCCGGCGTGAAGCCCGGCAGCCACACGGCCAAGTACATCGACGAAGTGGTTTCCCGCATCACGCTGCCCGGCGCACTGTTCCTCACCGCGATCGCGCTCATGCCGGCGATCGTCGGGAACTGGATCAACGTGCCGTTCCAGTTCGGCGGCACCTCGCTGCTCATCGTGGTGGGTGTGGCGCTCGACAGCATGGCGCAGATGCAGCAGCACCTCCTGCTCCGGAAGTACGACGGCTTCATGAAGAAGGGTCGGGTGAGGTTCCGTGGGCGCCAGGGAACCGGGGGCTTCTAAATGAGGGTTGAGGGTTGGGGGTCGAGGGTTGAGGAACTCAGCGCTCACGCACGGCCCCACGGCGAGGGCTTGGCTCGACCCTCCACCCTCGACCCACGACCCTGATGCTCATCGTCCTCCTCGGCCCTCCAGGCGCCGGCAAGGGCACGCAAGGCGACCTGCTGGCTCAACGCCTCGGTGTCCCCAAGATCGCGACGGGTGACGTGCTCCGCTCCGCTGTGCGCGAAGGGACGCCCATGGGACGCGCGGCCAGGGCGGCGATGGATCGCGGCGACCTTGTGCCCGACGACGTCATCCTGGGGATCATGAAGGAAGCGCTCGGCACGCCGTCGGCGGCTCGTGGCGCCATCCTGGACGGCGTGGTGCGCACCGAGGCGCAAGCTGCAGGGCTCGAGCGCGTGCTGGACGAGCTGGGCCGGCCACTCGATGCCGTCCTGATCTTCGAGGTGCCTGACGAGGAACTGGTGAAGCGGCTCGGTGGGCGCACGGTCTGCGACACGTGCCAGACGCCCTACACCGGTCGTGAGCCCGGCTCGAAGTGCGAGAAGTGCGGCGGCACACTCGTCAGGCGGAAGGATGACGAGCCCGACGCCATCCGGAACCGACTCGCCGTGTACCAGCGGCAGACGGCGCCTGTTATCGACTGGTATCGGCGCGACGGGGCGCGACTCGTCTCGATCAATGCCGTTGGAACGACGGCTGACGTCCTGCAGCGGGCCATGGGGGCCCTCGAGGGGGGCCGGTGATCTCCCTCAAGTCACCGCGCGAGATCGAGATCATGGCGCGTGGCGGGGCGATCCTGGCGGCCACGCTCGAACGACTGTCGGCCGAGGTACGGCCGGGCTTGTCCACGAAGGACCTCGACGTCGTGTGCGAGGACTTCATCCGCTCACACGAGGGGGCCAAGCCCGCGTTCAAGGGTCTCTACGGCTTCCCGGCGTCCGCGTGCATCTCGGTCAACGAGGAGATCGTGCACGGGATTCCCTCGGCCAAGCGCGTGCTCAAGGCTGGTGACCTGGTCAAGCTCGACGTTGGCGTGCAGTACGAGGGATACTTCACGGACGCCGCGGTCACGGTGGCGGTTGGCGAGGTGGATGCCCCCTCGCGCCGCCTGATGGACGTCACCAGTGCGGCGCTGGCCGCGGGTGTGGATGCGGCGCGGGTGGGGAACCACATCGGCGACATTGGCGCGGCGATTGAGGGCGTGGTGAAAGCCGCCGGATATACGACGGCGGACGACCTGGTCGGGCATTACGTCGGTTCCAAGCCGCACGGTGATCCGCAGGTGCCTAACCACGGAATTCCGAAGCGCGGGCCGAAACTGCTCGCGGGCCTCACGATCGCGATCGAGCCGATGGTGAATATCGGAAAGTCGGCAACGCGGACGCTGAAGGACAAATGGACGATCGTGACGCTCGACGGTTCGCGCTCGGCGCACTTTGAGCACACCGTCGCTGTTACTGAGGCGGGTCCGCGCGTGCTGACTTTGAGCGGTTCGCTGGTCTCGCGCTGAACGCGCAACCCTCAGACGACAGGCTTCAGGCTTCAGGCTTCAGGGCAAGGAAGAGTGGGTTAAGCGTCTCACTCGCTCGAGACTGAAGTCTTCCACCTTCCCTGAAGTCTGAAGCCTGAACCTGAACCTCAAGGTTTAGCCGGTGTAGCAAGGCGACCCCATCGGGAGGTGTCGTGTTACGCCTTAGCGTCGCGCCGAACGTGCTCGCGCTGGCCCTCGTCGTCGCAGGGCTCCCGTCAATCGTTCATGCCCAGGCGGTGCCACGAACGCTGACGGGCGTCGTGAGCGACACCCTGGGAAGGCCGCTCGAGGACGCGGTGATCGTGCTGAATCCAATGGGTGCGCAACGGGCCACGCGCGCCGACGCCGCTGGTCGGTTCCGCTTCGACCGCGTCGATGCCGGCCGATACACGATGCGCACGACCTGGATAGGGTACGTGCCTGACGAGCGCACAATCGACGTGCCTCGAGAAGGGCTGCTGGTCACGATTGCACTGACTCCGGTCGCGTTCAGGCTTGATACACTGACCATCGTTGGCCGGCGCACAGGCATCTACGGGATCACTGCGTATCGCGAAGACCTGCGAGCTCTCGGGGCGGTCGACGTGTCGGTGCTCGGCAGCAGGCACAGGGCCCGCACGCCCTCCGATGGAAAGTTCTCGTTCGGCGACGTTCGCGCCGGCGGTTGGGTGGTGATGGCAAAGCGTGATGGATTCGAGACCATGCTGCTCTCGGTGGCAGTACCCGACACCGCTGCCGTGGAACTCGTGATGGCGATGGACACCATTCGCACCAAGGCACAGGCCATCGCGAACAACCGCGTGATGGAAATGCAGATGCGGGTGAACCGTCGTCAGCTCAACGCATCGGCCATCGTGGCGCACCAGGAGCTCAAGGGTCGGCAACGCCTGAGCCTCGACGTGGCGTTGCGCTATTCGCCTTCGTTCCTCCTCAAGGGACTTGTCATCGAGAACGTCGAGTGCGTGTTCATCAACGGCCTGCCAAAGCCGAGCATCCTGGCGAAAGACATCGCGGCCGACGATGTCGGGATGGTGGAGGTCTACAACTGGCGTGGTGCAGTCGACTACCGGGATCGCGAGATGTTTCGTCGCAACGGGCAGGGCTGTGGCGTCGGGCCGTTAATAGAGTCGTTCGGCTCGGGTGGGCTTTCGATGCGCTCGTCTCGGCCGCCGAAGGACAATACGGTTGCGTACATCCTTATCTGGCTGAAGTGAGCCAGCGACCAGCGACCAGCGACCCGCGACGGCCAGACCGCGGCGCTTGCTTCGCCTCCGACGCAGGCAGTAGCGTTGAGTAGCGCGAGGGGCGCATCCAGTCCGCGGAAAGGGCCATGCCCACCCATGCCGTACAATCGATTGACGAAACTCCATTCAGCCTGACGACGGCGGACCACAGGC
>DATMBT010000423.1:0-7633 GCA_035559475.1 Gemmatimonadaceae bacterium | reverse complement strand
CGCCGGGTCCTTCTCCAGGCACCTCATCACGATCTGCGCGATCGCCGGCGGCACATCCTGCTTGAGCTGTGCCAGCGGCTTCGGTTGAGTCGAGATCTGCGCCATGAGCACCGATTGCGGCGAGCCCTCGAACGGAGGCTTCCCCGCCAGCATTTCGTACGCGAGCACGCCCACCGAATAGATGTCGGCGCGGTGATCGATGTACGGGTCGGCCGCCGCCTGTTCCGGCGCCATGTAGGCAGGAGTACCTAACGAGACGCCGATGCTGGTGAGGCCGCTAGTGCCTTTCGCGTCGCTCATCGCCTTGGCGACGCCAAAGTCCATGACGACCGCGTGGCGGTCGGCGATCATCACGTTGTCGGGCTTGATGTCGCGATGGACGACCTGGTGGCGGTGGGCATGCGCCAGCGCATCCACCACGTCGCGTAACAGTCGCATCGCTTCCGACGCTGGCAATGCACCCTGTTTCACAAGGCGATCGCGAAGCGAGTCACCCTCTACGTAGGGCATGACGTAATACAGCAGCCCGTCGGCCTCGCCGGATTCGAGCATCGGGAGGATGTGCGGCGATTGGAGCTGCGCGGCAATGTTGATCTCGCGCAGGAATCGTTCGCTGCCGACGGCCTGTGCCAGGTCTGGCCGGAGCACCTTGATGGCGACGGTGCGTCCGTGTTTCACGTCGCGCGCGAGGTGCACGGTGGCCATGCCGCCATGGCCAAGCTCACGCTCGACGGCGTACCGGCCGGCGAGTGCACGCTCGAGCCGTGTCCCGATATCAGTCATCGGACACCAACCTACCGATGGGCGAAAGCGGGGGCCAGCCGCATCCGGGGAGGCGGCTCAAATTTCCTAACGCAAGCCGATGCGCTTCACGAGCTCCGCATACCGCGGATCCCCGCGCAGCGGCTCGTATCCCGGGTCGAGGTGCATGTAGATCAGACCGGCCGAACGCGCCTGATACGCCCGTTCGAGAGCGGCGAACGCGCGATCGAAGTCACCGAGCGCCGCGTACCCCATTGCCAGGTACTCGGCGCGCACGTACTGGCGCTTGGACTCGTCCTCGAGACGACTGAGGATTTCTTCGGCTTCGTCCCGGCGTCCGAGGAGAGCGAGCGCCCGGACAATCATGGCGTCGTACGTGCGGACCGCGCTGTCGATCGCCTGGCCGCGCCGATACCAGTCGAGCGCGGCTTCCGCATCGCCGGCCACGAGGTGCGCCGATCCGATCCATAGAAAAGCCCGCACATACTCTTCGTCCAGCTCGAGCGTCTTGTGTCCCTGGGCAATCGCTCCGGTGGTGTCGCGCGCGTACAGCAGGAAGCGGGCAATCCACCCGCTGTAGTGCACATCGAGCGGATCGAGCACCAGCGCCTTGCGGATGGCCTCGATCGCGTCGCCCAGGCGACCGACCAGTGGCAGCGCCGAGCCGAGCACGAAGTGAGCCTCGGCGTAGTTGGGGCTGATCTGCACGGCCCGTTCGAGTTCCCGCGCGCCTTCGGCAAACTTCCATTCGTGCCAGCAGAGCACCTTGCCGACACTCGTCATAGCCTCGGCGAGACCCGGGTCGCGAAGCAGTGCCTGCTCCGCCGCAGACTTTCCTCGCGGATAGGCATCGCTGGGCGCGACCCAATCGTCCGCGAGGTTGCACCACACGTCAGCGATTCCGGCATACGCGCGCGCGAACCCGGGATCCTGCAGGAGCGCGCTCTGGAAGAGGTCGAGCGCCTTGCGCAGTCCAGCTTCCGTGAACTTGTGGAAGTGGAACCGCCCTTTCAGGTAGGTGGTGTATGCCTCGAGGTTCTTCGTCGGCGGCGCGACCACCGCGACCGCGGAGTCCACGAGCTTGAGCTTGAGCGCATCGACAATGGAGCGCGAGATCTCGTCCTGCACCGCAAAGACGTCCTCGAGTTGTCGATCATACGTCTCCGACCAGAGCTGGTACCCATTCTCCACGTTGACCAGCTGTGCGGCGATGCGAATGCGATTGCCGATCTTGCGCACGCTTCCTTCGAGCACCGTGGTCACCCCGAGCTTCTCGCCGACCTCGCGGACGTCAACGTCTTTCCTGCCCTTGAAGGCGAAGGAGGATGAGCGCGAGGCAACATGCACGCCCGGCACCTTGGCGAGAGCGTTGATGATCTCCTCGGTCATCCCGTCGCTGAAGTATTCGTTCTCGGGGTCCGCGCTCATGTTCGCGAGCGGGAGCACGGCGATCGCTTTCGGGGCAGCAGCGCTCCTCACGTCCGGCGGCGTGCGCGACGGCGTCGAGTCACCCTGGCGAAGGATCACGCGCAGTGCTTCCGAGAACTCGGCGCCCGTGCGAAAGCGATCGACCGGCGTCTTGGCGAGCGCGCGGCCCAGCGCGGTGTCCACTGCCTCTGGCACGTCCCGCGTGGTGCGCACCTTGGGCACAGGTGAGACGAACAATTTCGCGATCACCGACGCTGCGGTCGGGCCGGTGTACGGAGGCTCTCCGCTCAGCATCTCGTACAGCACGCAACCAAGGCTATAGAGATCGCTCCGGCCATCGACATCGGTCTCGCCGCTGGCCTGCTCAGGACTCATGTACGACGGCGTGCCGACCGTGAGGCCTGTCTGGGTGATGGACTTGCCCTTCGTGAGTGCCTTGCCAATCCCGAAATCGGCCACGAGCGCCGCGCCTTCGTGCAGGAGGATGTTCTCAGGCTTCACGTCGCGGTGCATCACCTGGCTGCGATGCGCGTAGTCGAGCGCCGAAGCGACTTCGCGGGTGATCCGAAGGGCGTCCTCCAGCGACAGTTGCCGTTCCTTGTCGAGCCGCTCGCGCAGCGAACGTCCCTCCATGTTAGGCATGACGTAGAAGAGCAGGCCGCCCGCCTCGCCCGAATCAAAGACCGGGAGGATGTGGGGATGCGTGAGGCGCGCGGCCATCTTGATCTCACGCAGGAAGCGCTCGGCGCCGATGTCGGCGGAGATTTCGGGCTTGAGCACCTTGAGCGCGACGTCGCGGTCGTGCCGCAGATCGTGGGCGAGGAAGACGACGGCCATGCCGCCTTCGCCGAGAGGGCGGTCGACGGTGTAGCGGCCGCTCAGGCCGGTCTCGAGGCGCTGCTGGAGTGTGGTCAAGGGAGAGGAAGGTACAGCGAGTCAGCATGGAGTGAAGCTCTTGCGGCGCAATAGGGAGCGATTCTGGCGCTTCCCGTTGTGTTCCCTACCTTTGGGGCACGTCCAACTGGAGCAGGATCGTTGACCGACTTCGCGCTGCGGCTTTCGGAAGCGCTGGGAACTGACTTCCGCATCGAGCGTGAACTCGGCGGTGGTGGAATGAGCCGCGTCTTCCTGGCCGAAGACGTGAAGCTGGCGCGGAAAGTGGTCATCAAGGTCCTGCCGCCGGAGATGGCGGCGAGCGTGAACCAGGACCGGTTCCGCCGCGAGATTCAGCTCGCCGCCCGACTTCAGCATCCGCATGTCGTGCCGCTGCTGAGCGCGAACGCGTCGGGCGACCTGCTGTGGTACGTGATGCCGTACATCGAAGGCGAGTCGCTCCGCGCCAAGTTGTCGCGCGAGGGCGAGCTGCCGGTAGCCGAGGCGGTCCGGTTGCTGCGCGAGGTGACCGACGCACTGGCGTACGCGCACGAGCAGGGCGTCGTGCACCGCGACATCAAGCCCGACAACATCATGGTGAGTCGCGGCCATGCCCTCGTCACGGATTTCGGCGTGGCGAAGGCGGTCAGTGCGTCTGGCAATGCCTCGGGCCTGACGTCGCTGGGTGTGGCGTTAGGCACGCCAGCCTACATGGCGCCCGAGCAGGCATCGGCCGATCCGCATGTGGACCATCGGGCCGACTTGTATGCGCTCGGCGCAGTTGCGTATGAAATGCTGGCGGGCCGGCCGCCGTTCGCGGCGGGCAGCGCGCAAGCGCTGTTGATGGCGCAGGTCACCCAGGCTCCCGATCCGGTGACGGTGCACCGTCCGAGTGTGCCGCCGGCGCTCGCGTCTATCATCATGCGTTGCCTGGAAAAGCGCGCGGCCGATCGCTGGCAGAGCGCGGCGGAGATCATCCCGCAGCTCGACGCCGTGCTGACGCCGACCGGGGGAACACAACCGACGCCGGCCATGCATCCCACCTCGTCGGGGACTCGCGCAGCATTGCGGCAGGCGAACCCGGTCCGGGTCGCCGCATTGTTCGTCGCGGCGTCGGTCGCGATCCTGGCAGCGACGTGGTGGCTCGAGTGGAAGCTCGGCCTTCCGTCGTGGGTGCTGCCGGTGGCGGCGGCACTGTTGGTGATCGGCCTGCCGATCATGCTCCTGACGGCGCAGCGCGAGCGCGACCGGCTCCACGGCACGGCGGAAACTGCGACCGGCGGCCTCCGAGATCGACTGTTCACCTGGCGCGGCGCGTTAGGCGGCGGAGTCCTGGCGCTGGCTGGACTGGCGACCGCGGCTGGTGGGTTCATGACGCTGCGGGCGATAGGCGTGGGACCGTTCGCTACGCTGGTGTCGTCGGGAGTCCTCGCGGAACGCGACAAGCTCGTGCTGGCGGACTTCACGAACCGCACCAGTGATTCGACGCTCGGCGCGTCCATCACGGAAGCGTTCCGGATCGACCTCACTCAATCGCCGGTACTGCGCGTCGCCGAAGGGAACGAAGTCACATCGACGCTGCGACTGATGGGGCGCGACCCGAGCCTCGTCCTGAGCGAGGATGCAGCGCATGGCGTCGCGGCGCGCATCGGGGCGAAGGCAGTTCTTGTTGGCGAGGTCACGCCGCTCGGCTCCGGCTATGTCCTGTCGGCGCGCCTGATTGGAGTCGCCGACAGCGTGACGCTCCTGGCGGAGCGTGAAACAGCCGCCGACGCCGGCGCGCTCATTCCAGCCGTGGAAGCGCTGTCGCGCAAACTCAGGGAGCGGATCGGAGAGTCCTTGCGCACCGTTCGCGCTGGGCAACCGCTCGAGCAGGTGACAACGCGATCCCTTCCGGCGCTGCGCGCCTACTCGGAAGGGTCGCGCCTGGTCGTGGCAGGGCGAACGAGTGATGGGATCAAGTTCCTCGAGCAGGCAGTGGCTCTCGACTCCACGTTCGGAATGGCGTGGCGCCGGATTGGCGTGATCTGGAACAACCGCAACGACCCGGCCCGGGCCGTGCCCGCGATTCGCCGTGCGTACTCGCTCCGCGAACAGATGCCTCCGCTGGAAGCAGCGCACGTCACCGCGTTCTACCTGTACGTCGTGGAAGACAACCTGCCGGCGGCGACCGCGGCGAATGAGCGACTACTGGCCTCATGGCCCGAAGACCTGACGGCGCTCAACAACCTGGGCGTGTACTACGGCGCGGCAGCAAGATGGCGCGAAGGCGCTGAGATGTATCGCCGGGCGCTGAAAATCCGTCCGGGAACCACGCTTTACCTGGACAACCTGGTGCAGAACCTCATCATCCTGGACCAGTTCGCGGCCGCCGACAGCCTGCTTGACGGGTGGATCGCGTCGGACTCGAGCGTTGGCGGGAGGGTGTCGTACCACCGGGCTCGCCTCGCCGCCGAGCGAGGCGACTATCGGCGGGCGTACGCCATCGTGGATTCAGTATCGAAGACCAATCCGGGTTTTCGTGGCGTGGCCGGTGACCTGTATATGCGACAGGGGCGCTTTCGGGAAGTTGCGTCGTCGCTCGATCCATCGACAGCGGCAGTGGTCGAGGGCGTCGTCCGTGGAAACTCTGCGGGTGCGCGGCGGATGCTGGACAAGTTGCAGGCCGAGACGCGGTGGGACTCCGTCGCACCTAACGACCCACGCCCCTATGGGGAACTCGCCGCGGCGTTTGCGGCGACGGGGAACATGGATCGGGCGGAGGTGATCCTCGCTCGCATGGCTCGCCAGATTCCTGAAGAGGTCCTGCGCCGCGCGGGCATGCGCGCGTATGCCCTGGCATTGGTCACCTTGTCTCGCGGCGATGCTCGGACCGCGCTGCCCGCGTTCCGGAACGCATGTCGCCTCCTGCGATGCACCATCGCCACGGCATTCGACGAGGGTCGTGCGTTCGAGAAACTCGGAGAGCCTGATTCCGCCATCGTGCGATACGAACGTTTCGTGAACGGGCACAACGTGGACTCGGAGAATCGCGAGTTCTTCCTCGCGGCGGCGCTGCGTCGACTTGGCGAGATGTACGAAACGAAGGGTCAGCGGGCCAAGGCGCTCGAGTATTACGGTCGGTTCGTGGATCTGTGGAAGGATGCCGATCCGGAGTTCCAGCCACTGGTGTCGGACATCAGGAAGCACATGGCGCAGCTGGCCGGCGAGCCGCCGCGTTGACGGGTAGGGCGAGCTAAAAAGGGTCAGACTCCATTTTCAGCCAGGCCGCTCCGAAGCCAAGGTTCGAAAATGGAGTCTGACCCTTTTTAGCGTTTTTAGCGAATCGGGCGTTGACGGAAGCGTTGGGCGAGACGCTCTACCTCGCCGCCCGGGGCCCAGATGAGCAGCACCTTGACCGGTGACTGCCCCACGACGCGGTGAATCACCGTGTCACTCGGCTTCACGATCCCGACCATGCCCGCCGTGAGCCGATGCGGCTCACCGTTGACGACGTGATCCAGTTCGCCGGAGAGCACGTAGATGATCTCCGTGGAGCCATGGCGGTGTGAGGCCGGGCCGCTCCCGGCTCCCACGGGCATCGTGGCCTCGGCCACTTCCACTCCCGTTCCGGCGAGCACGGTGTTTTCGACCAGAATCCTGATCGACGTGCCTGTATCATTCTCGAGTATGCGCGTGCCTGACGAGGAACGGCGGTACGTGGAGTCCTGCGCGGCTATGGTCGCGGATGAGCTGGCGAGGAGAGCAAGGGCGAGCAAAGTGCGCATCGTACGCTCCGAAGGAATCAGGAATCTGGAATGTAGACGACACCAGATTCCTGATTCCAGATTCCAGATTACTTCACCCGGACCGATACATCGACCGGCAATCCACTCGGCACAACGGGCGGCGTGAGTCGCTGCGCCAGGTTTTTCGCCCGAGGGTCGGCCAGCGCGTCCATGAACGCCATGAGCTGGTCCACTACTGCAGTGGGCAACACAACGCCATCCAGTATCACGTCGCGCGTGAGCAGAATATCGGTTGCATTCGGGACGAGGGTTCCCCGTAACAGCGGCTCCAGCTTGGACGCATCGAACGCCATCAGCTTGAGGTGCGACTCGCTGTAGTGCTCGATGAACTCCCTCAACGCCGCATTGGCGCCATCATGACCGTATGGCCCGGTGAACGTCACGTTGCGGAGTGGCGTGGTGCGGAACCGGTATCGATCGGCTGGATCTCCGGTAACTCTCATGCGGCCGAAGTCATCGTTTCCTGACGCGCCATCGCCTTCACCTGGCCCGAACTGCGGGACGGCGACGTTGTGGAACTGGTTGTCGGTGAACGCCGCGCCGTTATGACACAGGGAACAGCGGATCGACAGGAACGTCTGCGCGCCCTCCAGCTGCGCCTGGCTCATGGCGTTGTCGTTCCCGAGGAGGAATTGGTCCCACGGCGTTTCGTTGAACGTCAACTCGGAGAGGAGAAACCCGGCGATGGCATTCGAGGCATGGGCAAACGACATGTTGTCGAATGACGTGCCCGGATAAGCGCTTTCGAACAGGATTCGGTACTCCGGGATCGCACCCAGGCG
>DATMBT010000422.1:0-3671 GCA_035559475.1 Gemmatimonadaceae bacterium | reverse complement strand
CTCCCGGTGTTTATCGAGGCGGCCAGGCGCTTGCGCCAGTCATTCGCCCCCCAGAGCGGTTCTCCGTCCCACTCCGCGTTCACTGTAAACCTGTTCGCGCGAGCGGTTGCCTCCACCACGCCGCGATAGCCCCCGATGCTGCTCGTGCACCCGGCTTCTTCCTTGGCCATTGCAGGCCGACCGGCCGGATAGAAATTGTTCCGCGTTGGTGTAGTGCTGACGAGCAGGCTGAGTACCGATCCGAGATGGACGAATTCGACCGACCGGGTGGTGCGATTCCGAACGTTGAACTCGGCCGGTAACGCCAGTTCGAGGTCTGCGAATCGGTGGACCTTCCACCCCGTGGTGTCCGGCGCCGCCGGCAGGCATGTGGCGGCAACCCAGGCCTCTTCGGGTCGCGGTGCCGAGTCGGGCTGCGGCGCGCTGCTGCAACTGGCCGTCAGGCAGAGAATCGCCAGGGGTGTCCACACTCCGCCGATACGCGTTAGGTGTCGTTGCATCATCGCCTGGATTCCCGCGAGGGCACGGCCACGATAGTGCGCAGCACGTGCCGTAACATCGTCGCTTCGGCCAGCTCCCTCGACGTCACCATCGCAAACAGCCACTTGTCGCTGTCATCGCCATCCCATTGAGGCGCCACCTTGATAGCTGTGCCGAACTCCCCTTTCTCATTCCAGGCCACCACCTCGGCCGGCAAACCACCATAGGTCATCGAACAAGTCACCTGGCCGGGACGCACGACATTGTTGACCTGGTCGAATCGATAATGGGCATCCCGATGACGCCAGATGGTGAGTCCCCCCCGGGGGGTTCGCACGTACAGGTAATCTGGAACCTCTGATGTTTCCTTATGAGTCGGCGGGACCGAGATCTGAATGCCCGACCGCTGATACGTCGCCCAGCCGGTCGTGTCGAACATCTCGGCTCTGCATGCTCGCTGGACCCATGCTTCGTTTGCGGTCAAGACCTCCGGATCGCCGGTCCCTCTCGTGCTCGCGCAGCCCACCGCGCCCCATCCAAGCGCCAGCCCGGCCATCAAGGGCATCGTCCCGCGGAATCGCACCAACTCGGCGCAGCGTAACGCTATTCTTCCTGTGTGACGACGCATCCTTCGAACTCCCTCCACGTGATCGGTGGTGGACTGGCCGGCAGCGAGGCCGCGTGGCAACTCGCCGAGCGCGGCTGTGGCGTTGTACTCCACGAAATGCGTCCGGTTCAAAAGACGCCTGCGCACCAGACCGACCGCTTTGCGGAATTGGTTTGCTCCAACACGTTCAAGAGTACTGAGACCAGCAACGCACACGGGCTGCTGAAGGCGGAAATGCGGCTGCTGGGCAGCATGGTACTCGAAGCGGCCGATCTCGCACGCGTTCCCGGAGGTACTGCGCTCACTGTGGATCGCGACGTCTTCGCGGCTGCGGTCACCGAGCGGGTTACGAGCCACCCGCTGATCGAGGTTGTCCGCGATGAGGTCACGGCAATCCCGTCACCGGGAATAGTCGCCACGGGACCGCTCACGTCCGAAGCCCTGTCGGAATCGATTCGTGCGCGAACCGGAAGCGACGCCCTCTCCTTCTACGACGCGATCGCTCCCATCGTCGCCTACGATTCCGTGGACCATGGCATCGTCTTTCGCGCTTCACGCTACGGCAAGGAGACGATGGAAGGCGCGGGCGACGAGGGCGCGTACCTCAACTGCCCGATGTCCCGCGAGGAATACGAAGCGTTCCTCGACGCCCTCACGACCGCCGACCAGTATCGAACGCACGAATTCGACCAGGTGCCGTATTTCGAGGGCTGCATGCCGATCGAAGTCATGGCGCAACGCGGTCGTGAAACCCTCCGTTTCGGCCCGATGAAACCGGTCGGCCTCGAGGACCCGCGAACCGGACGGCGTCCGTGGGCCGTCGTGCAACTCCGCCAGGAGGACCGCGGCGGCGCGATGTGGAACCTCGTCGGATTCCAGACGCGGCTGCGAATCCCGGAGCAGCAACGCGTCTTCCGCATGATCCCCGGGTTGGCGAACGCAGACTTCTTCCGCTACGGGCAGATCCATCGCAACGCTTACCTCAACGCGCCCGCCTGCCTGACGCCACACCTCTCGCTGCGCGACGACCCGATGGTCCTGTTCGCGGGGCAACTCACCGGCGTCGAAGGTTACACCGAGAGCACCGCCGCGGGACTCATCGCCGGCATCAACATGTCACGGATGCTCCGGGGCGACGAGCCGCTGGTGCCGCCGCCAAACACGATGCTGGGCGCACTATATCGCTACCTGCGTGAAGCCGATCCGCGATATTTTCAGCCGATGAACGCCAACTTCGGCCTCATCGACCCGCTCGAGATGGAGGTCCGCGACAAGCGCCGGAAGAAGGAGTTGCTCGCCGAGCGATCCCTCGCCGAGCTGGCCCGCTGGCGCGAACGCCTCATGACGCCGGCGGCCGTGAGCTCCGCAACGTGACGAAGGCCGCCGCCGGCGACGCGCCTGACGAGAAGGCCCTCCCTGCGCACCCGGACATCGTGGCGTTCCTGACCCACCTCGCCAAGGAACGCGACGTCTCGCCAAACACGCTCCGCGCGTACCGGAAGGACCTCCTCAACCTCGAGACCTTCCTCTCCACCCAGCTCGGACCGGACTTCTCCTGGGCGAACGTCGATCGACTCGTCCTCCGCGGATTCCTCGGCTACCTAACGAGAGCCGGCCTGTCGAAGCGGAGCACGGCGCGGTCGCTCTCCGCCGTGCGCACGCTGTTCAAGTTCCTGCACCGCGAGGAACTTGTGGAGAACAACGTCGCCCGTGCCGTCTCCAGCCCGAAGCTCGAGAAGTACCTCCCCGTGTGGCTCGACCGGAAACAGGTGGACGTGTTGTTCGACATGGCCGAGTTGCGCGCCCGTGAGGGAGACTTCGCCGACGTACGCAACCTGGCGATCATCGAGTTGTTCTACTCCACCGGCATGCGCCTGTCGGAGCTGCGGGGCGTGAATCGGGGTGACCTGGACCTGGTCGCGCAACAGGTCAAGGTTCGGGGGAAGGGCAGGAAGGAGCGGATCATCCCCATCGGCAACAAGGCGGCGCTCGCCCTCCGCAACTACGAATCGAAACGCGACGAACTCGTGCGAAGCATCGGCGCCCGCGCGGACAAGGCTGCGTGGTTCCTCGGGCCCGCGGGGAAACGCCTGTCCGTTCGCGGCATCCAGGAGATTGTGACCAGGTTCCTCGAGAAGCTCGATGAAAACTCCGGCCTGTCGACACACTCGCTGAGGCATTCGTTCGCGACCCACCTGCTCGACGCCGGCGCCGACCTGCGCGCGGTGCAGGAACTGCTCGGCCACGCCTCGATTTCGACGACACAGATCTACACGCACACAAGCGTGGAACGGTTACGCGAGGTCTACAAGAAGGCCCACCCGAGGGCCTAGACCAAAGTCGAGGTCCAAAGTCCAAAGGGTCGCCGGCTTAGTCTTTGGTCTTTGGTCTTTGGCCTCCGTAACCGCTACCCGCCAGCCGCTACTGAGCGCTAATTTCGGCTCCCCTATGGGCACACACCGCATCCGCTCCACCACCATCCTCAGCGTTCGACGCGACGGTAAAGTCGCGCTCGGCGGTGACGGCCAGGTCACGGTTGGCGAAACCGTGATGAAGGCGACCGCGACGAAAGTGCGGACGCTGG
>DATMBT010000421.1:0-2644 GCA_035559475.1 Gemmatimonadaceae bacterium | reverse complement strand
GGACCAGCGGGTGTTTCGGTGGCAGCGGGGTCATACGCCAGGTCCCAGACGAGCTGGTTTACCCCGGGCTCACGTGATCCATTTCGCAGGGTGCGGATCACCTTACCAGCCGGATCAGAAATGGTGGCCACCACCGGCTGCTGACTGGCAGCCTTCAGGTAGTACTGAATCACCGCGCCGTTAGGCGGGTTGTCGCCGACCCAGACTTTCTGCCCCAGGTTGCCGTCGCTGGCCCACATGACCCACCGCGTGGCCGGTCGGACGTCGAAGACATACGCGTCAGCTGCCAAAGCATCGGCCAGTTTCTGCAGCGGCGAAATGTCATCCATCACGTAAATGCCGCGCCCGTGCGTCGCGATAATGAGGTCGTTGTCGCGCGGATGCACCCACAGGTCGCGCACCGGGGCAGCGGACATACCATTGCGCAGGGAATGCCAGCGGGCGCCCCGATCCCACGACGCAAAAATGCCGAACTCGGTGCCGAGGTAGAGAAGGTTCGGGTTTCGTGGGTCCTGACGGACGACGTGCACCCAGCCACGCGCCGGCAGGTTCCCGGTGATCCGGCGCCAGGTCTGCCCGAAGTCGGTCGTCATGTAGGCGTACGGCGTGTAGTCGCCCGTCTGCCAGTGGCTCGCGGCGACGAAGGCCGTCGCGGCGTCATGCGGCGACGCGTCCACGGTGGAGATCCAGGCGTTAGGTGCGAGCCCCGGCAGGTTCTTCGTGGTGTTGGTCCAGCTCTTCCCGCCGTCGCGAGTCACCTGCACGTTGCCGTCGTCCGTGCCGGCCCAGATGACATTCGCGTCCTTCGGCGACGGGGCGATGGTCAACAGCGTGCTGTGGAACTCGGCGGCCGTGTTGTCCGTGACGATGTCGCCGCCTGACGACTTCTGCTTGGCCTTGTCGTTCGTGCTCAGGTCGGGGGAGATCTCCTCCCAGGACTGCCCGAAGTTGGTTGACTTGAACAGGACGTTGCCGCCGAAGTAGACGGTGCCCGGCGCCAGCGGCGAGACCGCAATCGGCGCGTTCCAGTTGAAGCGATACTTGTGGTTCTCGAGGGCATCGCCGGCGGAACCGACGCGGTTCGGATCGGGATGGATGCTGCGCTGGTCACCGGTGCGCATGTCGGTGAGGACAATGTTGCCACCCTGCGACGCCGAATACACGAGCCATGGGCGCTGCAGGTCGGGCACGGCGAAGAAGCCGTCGCCTCCGCTGATGGTCACCCACGAGTTCTTGCGGTTCCCTTCGGGAGACAGCGTGCGACTGGGACCGCACCAGTGTCCGTTGTCCTGGAGGCCGCCGCACAGGTTGTACGGCCTCTCCATGTCGTAATTCACGTGATAGAACTGCGTGAACGGAACCGTGTTGGGCACGTCCCAGTTGCGGCCGGCGTCATAGCTGATCTGCCATCCGCCGTCGCTCCCCTCGAGGATGTAGTCAGGGTCCGTCGGGTCGATCCACATCGCCTGGTGGTCACCGTGCACTCCCTGACCAATCGTGCGGAAGGTGCGACCGCCATCTTCGCTCTTGTACAAGCTGCCCGAAAGCGTGTAGACCACGTTAGGGTTCCGTGGGTCCGCCCGCAGGTCGGCGTAATAGAAGGGGCGGAAGTTGATGTTCCGGTCCCTGCTGACCATCTGCCACGTCGCGCCGGCATCTTCAGTGCGCCAGAGCTCTCCTTCGTCTACCGTCTCGGTGATCATGTAGACGACATCCGGGTTCGCGCGGTGCACCGAGACGCCGATGCGATCCATGGGGGTGCGCGGCAGCCCGCGCGTGTTCCCCGGCCCGGAGAGCTTCGTCCACGATTCGCCGCCGTCACTTGATTTGTACAACGCGGTCTCACCGCCGCCTGACGTGAAGTACCAGGGCCAGCGCTGGTGAGTGAACATCCCGGCGTAGACGATGTTGGCGTTGTCGGGATCGATGTCGACGTCTGAGCAGCCCGTCAGGCTGTTCTTGTACAGGATCTTCCGCCAGGTCTTCCCGCCGTCGGTGGTCTTGTAGAGACCGCGGTCCTCGTTAGGCCCCCAGGTGCGACCCAGCGCGCAGAGGTAAACGACATCCGGGTTGCGCGAGTCCACGCGCAGGCGGGGCACTTTCTCCACGTTCTCCAGCCCGATCTTCTTCCAGGTCCGCCCGGCGTCGAGCGACTTGTACACGCCATCGCCGACCGACGCCGAGTTGCGCGGATTCCCTTCGCCGGTGGCCAGGTAGAGGATGTTCGGGTCCGACGGGGCAACGACCAGGTCACCGATCGACGCGTTCTCCTGGTCGTCGAAGAGCTGCGTGTACGTGATCCCGCCATTGGTGGTCTTCATGAGGCCACCGGCCGCCGAGCCGATATAGAACACGCTCCTGTTTCCGGGGACGCCGACGACCATGGGGATACGGCCGGCCTGGTTCGCGGGTCCAATGGCTCGCCACCGCAGCCTGCTGATCGCCGCCAGCTCGGGCGAGCCGTTCACTGCGATAGTGGGGGCTGCGGGCGCTCCCGAGCCGGGCGGCGCGCCTGCACGCTGGGCGCTGACCGTGCTGGCAACAAAAACGAGCAGCACCGACACCAGGGGAAAACCGTGGATGGTCATGGGATCACCGAAAGAGGGCTCGTGCGATGGAGCCAATTTTCGATGGGCGGGGGGCG
>DATMBT010000420.1:0-10806 GCA_035559475.1 Gemmatimonadaceae bacterium | reverse complement strand
CAGATCTCGACCGCGCCCGCGGACTCGGTCAACTGCGCGGAGAGACGCAACGTCTGGCCGCTCCGCCGCACGGTGCCTGAGAGCAGGTACTTCACGCCGAGCTCAGTGCCAACCTGCCTGACGTCGATGTCGCGGCGACCTTTGTAGCGGTACGCCGCGGAACGCGCGGCGACGCGCAAGCCGGGAAGACGGCCGAGCGCCGTCGCCAGCTCGTCGGTCATGCCGTCGGCGAAGTACTCCTGTGCGGTGTCACCGCCGATGTTCTCGAACGGGAGTACCGCGATTGAGGGAACGCCCGTGTCGGCGGTTGGAGCGACGGCAGGCGCGTTCTTCAGTTGCGGGAAGAGCACCGCGGCCGCGATGAGCACAGCCAGCCCGACCACCGCGGCAACCGTGAGCCGCGAGGCCTTGCTCCTGGAAGGAATGCTTGCGACGGGGGTCGCCGCAGCATCCAGCGCTGCCAGCATCTCTGCAGCGGACTGGGGCCGGCGATTGGGGTCCTTGGCCAGGCACCGCATAACGAGCATCGCGAGCGGCGTCGGCACCGCGGCATGTTCCTCGATGCGCGGCGGTTCTTCGGTCAGGTGCGCCGTCAGCATCGCTTGCCTCGTGGTGCGCGACGCAAACGGATGCCGCGTCGCCAGCAGTTCCCAGGCCACCACACCCCAGGCGTAGATGTCGGCGCGATGATCCGCCTGCTCACCCGCGACCTGTTCCGGCGCCATGTACCCGGGCGTCCCGATGGACACCCCCGCCTGCGTGATCGTGTACGCGGTCTCGGTCCGCGCGGCGTCCATCGCCTTGGCGATCCCGAAGTCCGAGACCACCGCCGTCCCGCCCGAAAGCAGGATGTTGTCCGGCTTGATGTCGCGATGCACGATGCCCGCGTCGTGCGCGTAGGCAAGCGCCCTCGCGACGTCCTTCAGGATCGAAATCGCTTCCGGGACGGGGACGGGCACTCCGCTGGCCAGGCGCGCACGGAGCGAATTGCCGCTGACCAGCGGCATCGTGTAGTACGACAGCCCTCCCGCGGTTCCCGCGGACAGCAGCGGCACGATGTTCGCCTGCTGCAACGACGCGGCCAATCGCACTTCACGCGCGAAGCGATCCGTCGAGAGCTCAGCCATGAGTTCCGGCTGGAGGACCTTGATCGCCACACGGCGTCCCAGAGAGTTCTCCACGCCGGAGAAGACGGTCGCCATGCCACCGGCGCCGATCTCACGCTCAATCGTGTAGGCGGTGCCCAGGGCGCGCTGCAGTTGGTCCTGGAGGGAATCCGTCGCCATCGCGGGCTACGTTTTCAAGCCAGTTCAACGAGCGCCATTTCCCTCGATCCCTTTCGGATCAGGAAATACGCGCCGGCAAGAGCTTCCGTCGCACCGATATGCTGCTCCTCGGCACCGAGTCGGCGCCCGTTGATGGTGACGGCGCCCTGCTGCAATTGTCGTCGCGCTTCGCCCTTTGACTTTACGAGACCGGTCTCGACCAGCAAGTCGAGCACCGAGGCCTGCACGTCGTTGCCGGCGGCCAGCGTGACATCGCGCACGGCCGCGAGCCGACGGTACGGGATCTCCTCGCGCAGAGCCTGAAGGACCTCGGGGCTCATCGTTCGCGGATCCGCCTTGCGATCGAACAGCAGCAGCGACACGTCGCGCGCCATCTGCGCAGCGCGGACACCGTGGACTCGCCCGGTGACGTCGAAGGCCAGCGCTGCCTGTGCCTCACGCGCCTCTGGCCGCTCCGTCAGGGCGCGCTCGAGCGCCTCGATCTCTGCGCGCTCCATCAACGTGAAATATCGCAGGTACTTCGAGGCGTCCCGGTCATCGGCGTTGATCCAGAACTGGAAGAAGCGGTACGGAGACGTGCGCGCGGGATCGAGCCAGACGTTTCCTGCCTCGGACTTCCCGAACTTTGTGCCGTCGCTGCGGGTGACGAGCGGGAACGTCACCCCGTGGACCGAACCGCCCGTGACGCGCCTGACGAGTTCTGTGCCCGCGGTAATGTTGCCCCACTGGTCGCTTCCCCCGACCTGCAGGTTGACGCCGAACCGCCGATGGAGCTCGAGGAAATCGTAGGCCTGCAGCAGCATGTAGGCGAACTCGGTGAACGAAATGCCTTCGTCCAGGCGGGTCTTCACCGATTCCTTCGCCAGCATGTAGTTCACCCCGAAGTGCTTTCCCACGTCGCGCAGGAACTCGACGGCACCGAGGGGAGCGAGCCAATCGGCATTGTTACGCAGTGACGCCGCCGACGGTCCTGAAAAATCGAGGAAGCGTTCCAGTTGACGACGGATCCCGATGGCGTTCGCCTCGATGACGGAAACGTCAGAGAGCTGGCGCTCGGTGGAGCGGCCACTGGGATCCCCAATCAGTCCCGTACCACCACCCACAAGCGCAACCGGGCGATGGCCGGCGCGTTGGAGGTGTACAAGCCCCATGATCGGCACGAGACTGCCTACATGAAGGCTGTCCGCGGTGGGATCAAACCCGCAGTAGCCGGAGAGCTGGCCAGCGGAAAGCGCTTCCGCCGCCCCCTCCGATTGCTGGTACAAAAGGCCTCGCCAGGCGAGCTCTTCGAGATAGGGTTGTGACGCCATGCACAAAGGTAGGACACTGTCGTTGTCCGAGGCGAGATGAGTAGCGCCTGCGGCTCGTTTTCGGCCGTCTGCCATCCGCCGTCCGCCATCCGGGTTGCGACATCCCGGATATGCCTTTCCCAAGCTAGGTTCCGTGTAACATGACCGAAAAGCGCACGTCCAGAATTGTCGCCCTGGCGCGAAGGTTCCCGCGCCTCACGCGGTCGCTGGGGTACGTCACCACTGTTGTCGTGACGTTCGTACTCGGCTTCGCGCTGGCGACGTGGAACCTCGTCTGCCGGGGCACGCGGTGTCCGTCGATTGACGTACTCGAACGGTACCAGCCTCGCCAGACGTCGCGCCTTTACGCGATCGATGGCCGTTTCGTCGCGGAGTTGGGCGTCGAGCGCCGCACGCTGGCCACGCTCGATGAGATTCCCAGAGTCGTCCAGGACGCGTTTGTCGTCACCGAGGACAAGCGGTTCTACAGCCACCACGGCGTCGACTGGTTCCGGATTCCGGGCGCCACTGTTACGAACCTTCGGGCCGGCGCATTCGTGGAAGGGTTCTCCACCATCACGATGCAGCTCGCGCGGAACATCTTTCCCACCAAGCTGACGCGCGAAAAGTCGCCCGTTCGCAAGCTGAAGGAGATTCGAGTCGCTCGGCAGATCGAGCAGCGCTACTCGAAGGACAAGATCCTCGAGCTGTACCTCAACCAGATCAACCTGGGCTCGGGTGCACACGGTGTTGAAACCGCATCGCAGCGCTACTTCGGGAAGTCGGTCCGCTACCTGAACCTCGCGGAAGCGGCGACGCTCGCCGCCATCCCCAAGGCCCCGACACGCTACAACCCGCGTCGCTTTCCGGCGCGCGCCGTACAACGCAGGAACACGATCATCGAACTGATGCGACGCGAGGGCGTCGCGGGTGACCTTCAGGCCAGCCTCGCGAAAGCGTATCCGCTCGCCCTGGCTCGTCGCGAGGAGTCCGGAGAGATCGCGCCGTATTTCGCGGAGTGGGTGCGCCAGACGCTGCACGAGCGGTTCGGCGACCGGCTCTACGAACAGGGCCTCAAGGTGTACACGACGCTGGACCTGGATATGCAGGCCGCGGCGGAACGCGCCGTCGAGAATCAGTTGCGCACTATCGAGGGTGGCAGGTTCGGGAACTTCAAACATCTGACGTACGAGCAATACGTCGCGCGCGGTGACCGGGACCAGGGCAGCGGCGCCGAGTCGCCGTACCTGCAGGCCGCGTTCGTCGCGATCGATCCGCGCGATGGCAGCGTGCGCGCCATGGTTGGTGGCCGTGACTATGGTGACTCGCAGTTCAATCGTGCGACCCAGGCCATGCGTCAGCCGGGATCGACGTTCAAGCCAATCGTGTACGCGACCGCCATCACGCAGGGTAAGTCGCCCGCGACGATCATCGACGATTCACCAATCAGTCTCCCGCAGCTCGATGGCACCGATTGGACGCCCGAGAACTATGACCTGAAGTTCCAGGGCCCCATGACAATGCGGCGCGGCCTCTACGAGTCCCGCAACATCATCGCGATCCGCGTAGGTATGGAAGTCGGCGAGAACAATGTCGTCGAGATGGCGCGGAAGTTCGGCATCACCACGCCGATCCCGCCCTACCCGTCGATTCACATCGGCTCCGCTGAGGTGTACCCCCTGGAGTTGATCGGCGGCTACACGACGTTCGCGAACCTGGGCACCCGCACGACGCCTAACGCAATCCTCAGGGTGGAAGACTCCGAGGGCAACATCCTGTGGAAGACCAAGCCGGATTCCGTGCCGGTGATGTCCACCCCGGAGGCGTGGCTCACGGTGAACATGCTGAAGGACGTCGTGCTGCGCGGGACCGCCGTCGGCCGCGTCTGGAACGCCGGCTTCCGCGTCCCCTCAGCCGGCAAGACGGGCACCACCAACGATGGCGCCGACGTCTGGTATGTCGGCTTCACCGCGAACCTCGTGGCCGGCGTGTGGGTCGGGTTCGACAAGCCGAAGAAGATCATGGCTGACGCGCAGGGTGGTCGCCTCGCGGCCCCAGCGTACACCGACTTCATGATCGAGGTCTATCGTCGCAAGCCGGAACCGCCCGACTGGCCGCGTCCGGCGAGTATCATCACGCGAATGGTTGATTCGACGACAGGGCTGCTGGTGTCGCCGTTGTGTGCGGACCGAGGTTACACGGAGTACTTCCTGCCGGGCACCGAGCCCCAGCGAACCTGCACTGGCGGCCCTGCGTCTCCCGGCAACGCCGCGGCCTGGATGGGCAAGCCCAGGCCCGAGACTCCGCCCTGGCCGCGTTAGGCTCGTTCCACCAGCCACCGCGGGACGAATGATCCTCTACCGGTCCCGCTGGGTGCTTCCGATCTCGCGCCCCTCGTTTGAGGACGGGGTGGTCGGCGTCGAGAATGGCCGGATTGCCTGGGTTGGACCGGCCAGAGAGGCTCCTCCGGGCGACACCGTCAGCCTGGGCAACTGCGCGCTGATGCCGGGGCTGGTGAACGTGCACACCCATCTCGAGCTGACGGCGATGCGTGGCTGGCTCGAGGACCTGTCGTTCCGCAAATGGATCATCCGCCTCACCAAAGCCCGGCGTGATGTTCTTGACCGCGACCGCCTGCTCGCCTCCGCCAGGCTTGGGATAGCAGAAGGACTGCTGGCGGGCATAACGACGTATGCGGACACCTGCGAGTCCGGCGTCGTCCACGAGGCCATGCGCGGGATGGGTGTGCGCGGCGTGATGTACCTCGAGGTGTTCGGTCCGCAGCCGGAGCAGTCGCAATCCGCGTTGCGCGACCTGGTTGAGCGACTTGCACCACTGCGCGGATCAGATACTGCGCTCGTGCGGTCGGGGATTTCACCGCATGCGCCCTACTCGGTGAGCGACGAGCTGTTCGCCGGCGCCGCACGGCTGGCGATCGAGGAACGTCTGCCAATCGCCGTTCATGCGGCCGAGAGTGAGGCTGAGCAACGACTGGTGACGGAAGGGCAGGGGGATTTCGCCGACGCACTTCGCGCGAGAGGCATCGAGGTTCAACCACGCGCCACGTCAACCATCGCCTTGCTGGAGAGAGCCGGTGTGCTGCGCGCCAGGCCGTTGCTGATTCATTGCGTCCGCGCCGGCAGCGATGACGTCACCCGTATCGTGGATCACGGATGCAGCGTGGCCCATTGTCCGGCGTCGAACGCCAAGCTGGGTCACGGCATCGCTGACCTGGGCGGCTGGCTGGACGCCGGTGTTTCCGTTGGCCTTGGCTCCGATTCCGTTGCGAGCAACAACCGGATGGACATGCTCGACGAAGCGCGTTTGGCCGTGCTCCTCGCCCGCGCGACACAACGTCGCTGGGATACGCTATCCGCGACGCTCGGCCTGGAACTCGCGACAATTCGGGGCGCGAGGGCACTGGGACTCGAGGGTGAGATTGGCACGCTGGAGCCGGGAAAGTCGGCTGACCTCGCAGCATTTCCCCTCGAGGGCCTCGACGCGCAGCCCGTGCAGGATCCGGAATCGGCGCTGCTGTTCGCGACGTCGGGACGTGGGGCGCGCCTCGTGCTCGTTGCCGGACGGGAACTGGTTCGGAACGGGCGATTGGTCCGCGGCATCGACGACGATCTCGCGACGGTTCGCGCCGTGTCCGCCGATCTGCAACGCTTCGCGACGGATCCGTCGTAGTCGCTGGCCGGGTCGTTGTCGCAGGAAGTAGTTTTCCGGATCATCGGGCACCACCGCGAACCGGAGATGGCGATGCAAGACCGTGCCTCGGGAAAGACGGCGAAGATCTGGCGCGATGGCGCCCTCGTGAATTGGGAAGACGCCAACATCCACGTGATTTCGCACGTGGCGCATTACGGCTCGAGCGTCTTCGAAGGAGTTCGTTCGTACCAGACGCCGAACGGTGGCGCCGTTTTCCGGTTACGCGATCACATGCGACGCCTGCACGATTCGTGTCGCATCTATCGCATGCCGATGGCGTATTCGGTTGACGAGTTGATGCAGGCGACCGTCGAGACCATCGCCGCCAACGACCTGACGGCGTGCTACATCCGGCCGATCGCCATTCGCACGGGTGAACAGATGGGTTTCTATCCCATCGGCGTCCCAGTTGAGACGTTCATCATCTGCTGGACATGGGACACGTACCTCGGTCACCAGGCTTACGAGGAAGGCGCCGACGCGTGTGTCTCGAGCTGGCGCCGCGCGGCTCCCGACACGTTTCCCACGCTGGCGAAGGCCGGGGGCAACTACCTCAACTCTCAACTTTCGAAGATCGAGGCGCGACAGGACGGCTATCACGAGGCGATTACCCTCGACTCCCTCGGTTTTGTCTCAGAGGGAAGTGGCGAGAACCTGTTCCTCGTCCGCGACAACGTGCTGCACACGTCGCCCATTGCGGCCGGCATCCTGCACGGCATAACGAGGGACACGGTGATTCGCCTGGCCCGCGACCTCGGGTACGAGGTCCGCGAACAGAACATCCCGCGTGAGATGCTCTACCTTGCCGATGAAGTCTTCTTCTGCGGCACGGCAGCCGAGATCACGCCGGTGCGCACCGTGGACAAGGTTCCCGTCGGTTCCGGTCGTCCCGGACCCGTGACTCGCGCGTTACAGAACGAGTTCATGGGCATCGCAAAGGGTCGGGTACCAGATCGACACAGCTGGCTGACGCCTGTTCCCGTAGCGGCAGCGGTGCGATAGGGCGCGCTGTTCCTGGCGGCCCAAACCACTTGGCCGCCTGTGGTTGCTGGCTTAGCTTGCCTATCGATTCACGATCCGCGCGTCGGATGGTCCCGACGCGAGGAGTTGGGAGTTGCGTGTTGAGAGTTGCGAGGAGTGCGGCCTCGAAGGTCCTTCGCGCGCTCTCGACTCACTCTCAACCCTTAACTGCCTTGCGGAGGTTGCGTGGTCGTTGGGTGTCTTGCGCTGAACTCTTCGTTCGAGCCGCTGACGATGGTGCCGCTGAAGCGCGCACTGCGCCTCGTCATCGACGGCAAGGCCGAAATCGTCGAGGCTGATTCGGAAAGGCCCGTGCGTTCCGAGCGACTGGCCTTGCCGCGTCCCGCCGTCATCCGGCTGACAAAGTTCATCCACGTGCCACGCCGGTTCCGCCGGCAGGTCACGAACACGTTCCTGTTCGCGCGCGACGGCTACAAGTGCCAGTTCTGCGGGCGATCGATCACCGAGCTCCGTCCGCGGGAGTCGCTCACGCGCGACCACCTCGTGCCGCTGTCGCGTGGTGGCACGAACATCTGGACGAACGTCGTCACGGCGTGCAGTCCCTGCAACACGCGGAAAGGGAACCGCCTGCCGTCGGAAATCGGCATGCATCCGCTGACGAATCCCATCGAGCCGCACTTCGTGCACCTCAGCTGGGCCGTGCGGCGCCTGACGCCGATCCAGGCGCGGTATATCCGGATGTTCTACGGCGCCGGCGTGCTGCACCAGCTCGAAGGGCTGGAGCATCGTCGCCCGCGCGTTCGCGGGGCCTAACGACCCCAGAGGGTACAAGCTTCAGGCTTCAGGCTACAGGAAAGGCGAAGTCGTTTTTCTGAAGCCTGAAGCCCGAAGCCTGAACCCACTCAGGGAACAACGAAGGTTCGGGATCTCGCCTGCAGATTCCGCCGCTCGGCACCCAATAACCGCACAAACACCCGCCGGATGCCGCGCCCCAGGGCGCTGCCGGGATTGCCTTTCCCCAGGTCGCCGCGTAGCCAGCGCTCGACTTCATCCAGGTCGGTGAGCGACAGGCTCGAGACGTCCAGCACGCCGATGTAGTACTGGCGGCGTCGCTGCGCCGCCGCGCGCACGGGTACTCGCGTCGGACGCTCGACTTCCTGGATCATCTCGGCGAAGGAGCCGAACTGCCCCGCCGAGGTGATCGTTTCGCCGTCGCCGTCCACGCGAATCACGCGGTACTTCTTTCCCAGCGCGTCGTAATAGATGAACACGTCCCACTCGGCGCGGCTGCGAAGCGCGTCGAAGACGCCACCCGCTGACCATAACTCCACGCGGTAGTGCAATCGCGCCGGGAACCCGCTTTGCAGCAGGCTCTGTGTCTCGGGGTCGGAAATGACATCGAGGGCCCTCAGCGAGGGGCCTTCTTTCGTCAGCGCCGCCGGCGCCGGAAGGGTGAATTCGATTCGAGGCTGTCGCTGTGCGGGGAGGGATCCAGCCGCCAGCAACGCCGCGATCACGACCGCGCGGAGCACCTAGAAGCGGGGCTGGAGACGCGCGAAGAAGTTGATCGGCGTGTGCGGATCGGTGACCGACTTGCCTATGTACAACCCGATATCGTCAAGGCGCACGCCGAGGCCGACGTCCGCGCGGAAGGTGCGGACGTCGGGGAATGAGCCCGCGCTGTATTGCAGGTCGGCAACGTTAGGCCCGACAAGCCATCCACGCCCGACATCGGCGAACACCACCCACTCTGCCTTCCGCCCCCAGCCGAGCCTGAACCGGCGCCGCTGCTGGTCCAGAAGCCCGAACAGGCCGCTGCCGAATTCGCCGCGATACTCGACCTGCGCGAGCGCAAACCGTTCACACTGCGCGGGACTGCCCGGTGGTGTTCGTGGTCCTCCTGGCGTGCCTTCCGGTGAAGTTCCCGCGCACGTCAGGTAATCGGTCCCCGGCATCACCTGGCGGAAGTCATAACCAGGCAACGATCCCGGGCCGCCCAGCGAGTACCTGGCCTGGAGCGGAAGGTCATCGCCGCTCAGCCAACCACCGGCGACGAGCCTCAGGTTGAGCTGACCCTCAGCCGAGATGCGGTTGTAGCGGCGCACATCGATCATCACCCGGTCGTAGTTGTTCCGCCCCGTCGGGTTGATGTCGCGAATGGCGCGGGAGGTTGGGCCGTACGCCGTGATATTCCCGATTCCGTACTCATAGTCCGCGCTGGCGTACCAGCCTGCCCAGGGATCATCGACGTCGTTGCGGCTGTCGAACCGGGCGCCGACGCGTATCAGGCGAAAATGTCCCTCGTCGAGCACGGGATTTGGCCGCCAATCCTGGCCGTTGCGAATCAGGGACCACGGATCACGTGCCGTGGGCGCCGCCCACCTTTCATCCGTCCACGAAATTGTGGCGTCGAGGTACTTGCCGACAAAGCCCGTCGCGCTGATCGACCCGCCGTGCCCGTTGAAGTAATCGCGGTAGTCGCGATGCAACAGGAATGAAGCGACGCCGACTTCCGCGTCGGACAGTTGCCACTCCTCCACTGGCGCCACGACGTCGTTGAGACGTCCGGCAATGCGTATGCCGCGCAACCCGCCTAACTGCAGCTCGAGCCGAAGCATGTGGCCAAGGGTTTCACTGTTCAGCGCGAACTGGTCAGCGCTTCGCAGTACGGCCATGGCATCAGCCGTCAGCCGTCCCCAGAAGAAATCCTTGAAGAATCGCGGGCCAAGAAGCAGGGGCAGTCCTTCGACGCGGTTGTACGTCTTTGCGGTCACCAGGCGAAGCTCGCTGCGTGACCCCTCCTTCGGCGCCATTCGGTTCCGATACCAACGCTCGTCTTCAGTCTCGTCGCGCACGACGACCACGTTCTGCGCGGTTTCGACCAGGACGTGTTCCGGATACGAGCGCGTGCTGCCATCCACCTGGCCACCGGCAACGGTCGTAACGGTTCCGCCAATCGCGGTGGCCGA
The DNA here is from genome assembly GCA_035559475.1 of Gemmatimonadaceae bacterium. Lineage (GTDB taxonomy): Bacteria > Gemmatimonadota > Gemmatimonadetes > Gemmatimonadales > Gemmatimonadaceae > JABWBJ01. The sequence continues at coordinate 570 of DATMBT010000420.1, read as the reverse complement.
CCCGCTCACTCGCCCCGAGCCGCGTACCACAAGGCTGCCGTTGATCACCACGACATTACCCGTCACCTGGCCGGTGATCACGAGCTGTCCTGACAGCACAGCCACGTCCTGGTTGAGCGTCTGCGATGGCGGGATCGTCACGTCACCCGACACCCGGCGCGTCCCGGCTGCGTTGATCACCCGCTGCGCTTCGTCCGCGATGTCACGAGGAACTGCGCGGAGGTCGCGGATTTCGACGGGAGGTGTCGACCCTTGCGCCGTCAGCAGCGACGTCCAGGAAAGGAGCGCGAGGCAAGAAACACGGAGAAGCATGAAAACCTGGACGGGGAGGCTGAGTGAACCGGGTGCTGTTTGCGTCTTACTAGCATTCAGTCCTGCGTGCTGGACTTTGTGCTAGCGCCAGCACCAGCGCCAGCACCAGCAACCAGCTCCAGTACTAGCAACCAGCAACCAGCAACCAGCAACCAGCGCTCCTATCCTACTGCAATCTCCCCCGCGATTCCGAGCCTTTTCATCCGGCGGTAGAGATTCGGCCGATCTGTTTTCAGCCGGCGCGCGGCCTCCGCGATA
>DATMBT010000419.1:0-5905 GCA_035559475.1 Gemmatimonadaceae bacterium | reverse complement strand
GCGAAGGTCACCACCGCGAGCTGCGCCGGCGTCACCACTTCCCAGCGCGGGTCGGCGCGAAGCTTGTGCTCCACTTCCTCTGCGAGTGCGATGCCGCGATCGATCGCGTGGCGGAACGCGGCGAGGCCGAAAACCCGGAGTGACATCCAGAGCTTCAGTGCGCGGAAGGATCGCGTGAGCTGCACGCCGTGTTCGTAAAACACCACTTCGCGCTCAGCCATGCGACCCACGTCGGCCAGGTACGACGCGTTGTCTTCGGGATGCACCGCAAACGCCTGCCGCAGGTGGCGCATGTCGCGCACGAGCACGCAGCCGATCTCGAACGGCTGGAACAGCCACTTGTGCGGGTCGAGGGCGATGGAGTCGGCGAGGTGGAGGCCGCGCATTACAGAACGACCACGTTCGGTGAGCGCCGCCGCCGCGCCATAGGCGCCATCGACGTGAAGCCACATGTCGTTGGCCTGGCAAAGCGCGGCGATATCTTCGAGCGGATCAACCGCGCCGGTGTTGGTGGTGCCCGCGCTGGCCACGACGCAGAAGGGTCGCTTCCCGCCCTGCCCATCTTCGACCACGGCCCTGTGAAGAGCGCGGGTATCCATGCGCAGCTTGTCATCCACGGCCACGCTGCGCACCTGCGACGAGGCGAAGCCGAGTACCCGCAGGCCCTTTGCGACCGAGCTATGGGCCTGGTCGCTGAGGTAGATGACCGCCTTCGGATCCGGTCCGCCAAGCTTGACAGCGCGTGCCGTAGCGAGGCCGGAAAGATTTGCCATCGAGCCGCCACTCACGAACAGACCGCCGGCCCCCGGCGGGAACCCGCACGCCTGGCGAAGCAGCTCAATCGTCTGCAGCTCCACGGCACCGGGACCGGATGCCGCGAGCCAATGTCCGGCGAAGACGTTGAAGCCTGACGAGAGTGCGTCGGCCATCGCGCCCACAAAGCTGCCGGGACCAGGCACGAAGGCGTAGAACCGCGGATGATCAACCGCGGTGATCGCGCCCATGACGTCACGTTCGACAATCGAGAGCACGTCGTCGGGGGACGCCGGCGCGTCCGAAAACACGCCAATCCGTGCGTCAAGTTGAGTACGCGGGACCTGGACGGAGACCGTGCGGTCCCTGAGTGACTCGATGTGGTCGACGATAATGTCGACGACGCGATGGCCAAAGGCGCGCATAGCGTCGGGGGAAAGCTGCAGTGGAACCGGTTCCGGAACGGACATGCAGCAAACGTAAGCGCTCGTCGCTGAATGCTGCATGCTGGCCCTGCGTGCGGACCTCGGCCCCTCGTTCTCTGGCCTCGGGCTCCTGGCTTCTTATTGCTTCGGCGTCAGTGGCCAGGGCGTTTCCTGCTCAGACACCGCGGCCCGATCATTTCCGAACCAGATACCTGGGGGAACCGCCGCCCGCGGTCCACGCTGCGGATCGTGCAGGCGCCTGTCGTCGGCGTCGGCCGCCAGCTGCGCCAGACCGCTGGTGAAGCCTTCGTGCGTCTCGATCGAAGGCACGTCTCCAGAGCGGTCGATATCACAACCGGTGGAACATGTCGCCGCCAGCCGCCGCACATCGTTGAAGTCCACGCGATTGAACGTGTCATCCGCGGCATAACGCCGGTTCAGGAACTCCACCAGCGACTCGACCTCGTTGGCGACGCCGCGCACGACGGCCCGGTACATCGAGACGACGCTTCGGACCATCTGGCTGTCCGGCGCGCGACGCCCGCGACCAATGCCGGTGTAGCGCACCGGAGAATGGTCGAAGTCAGCGGTGTGGAAGAGATTACATGCGTCCACGACACCCTCGACGCCTGACGAGTCACGCAGCCGCGGGGCGAGGGTCTTGTAGGCCGCGTGGGCGGTCGCGAGGAATACCACCGAGCGATCGTGCAGCGCGGCGTCGAGGTCATTCGTGAAGACCGACGTCAGGCCGAGCCGGGTGAGGTTCACGTCACGCGCAGGCACGTGGGGATCGTGCAGGACCACATCGGCGCCCGAGTCACGCAGCAGGTTCGCGAGCACGAGGCTCGGCGAATTGCGCGTGTCCTCCGAGTCGAAGCGGTAGGCCGCGCCCAGCACGGCCACGCGCCGACCACTGAATCCGCCCAGCTCCAGACGCGCGAGTCGCACCGTGGCAGCGGGCGAAGCATCGTTGACCGCACGCGCGGCCAGGATCAGGCTGTTCTTCGACGGAAGGCCGGCTTCGAGCGCGCGCCACCAGAGCAGGATGCCGTCCTTCGGCAGGCAATGGCCACCAACACCCACGGTAGGCACGAGCAGGGCGCCGGTCGGAACCGCGCCACCATCCCACGAGGCGTTGTCGCGCCAGGCAAGCAGGTCGTTGACTCGGTCGCGCAACGTGAAGAAGTCGACGTCGATGCGATCGCAGTAGCGCGCGATCTCGGTGGAGAACGCGATGCGCACGTCGCGATAGGCGTTCTCGAGCGTCTTCACGATTTCGGCGGTCATGCTGTTCGTCACCAGCAGGGTTCCGCCTGTGACGATCCTCCGGTACAACGCGGCCACGAGCACCGGCGTCTCGGGATGCAACCCGGCAACGAGCTTGTCGGACTGGGCGACACGTTCGACGAGGCGTCCGGGCATAACGCGATTCGGACTGTTGCCGAGCATGACGTCGCGACCGTCGATCAATCCGTACTTCGCAAAGAACGGTGCGATGACGCTGTGCATCGTCGAGGGCGCCAGCGTCGATTCGATGATGACGAGTGGGCGCGTACCTGGCGGTCGATTACGAAGCGCGAGCGCGACACCGTCGAGCGCCTCCATCAGCGGCCCATATTCCGGCGCGAGTCCCGACTTGTCGGTCTGCACACAGACGAGCACGACGTCCGCGTCACTGCACGCGTATGTGTCGTGCGTTGCCGACAAACGACCAGCGGCGACAGCGTCTGCTACGATTTTATCGAGGCCCGGTTCAACGCCGCCTATCGGCGAACGGCCTTCGTTGATTGCGTCAACTTTCCAGCCCGAGGTCGGCGACTTGCGTTGCACGACGACCACACGGGGTGGCGGCGATCCGTCAGTTGCGGGCGACACCGAAAGGAGTGCCGCCATGGGCATACCCACGATTCCCGGTCCTACTACCGCGATCTTCTTGGTATTCATGACCTTGCCGTCAGGATTTCTGGCGTGCCCGCGCCGTGCGATCGGATGGTCTTGCGACCATCGTGCCAGCCGAACTGACGACCTCCATCGGCCTGAAACCGGGTGTCGGTTGGTCGATGAATCGCTGGAACCAGAGCTCGAGATTAAGCATTCCCCAGATTTGCCGACTGAACGGCGCCTCGATGTCGAGATGCGACTCGATGGCGTCCGGGTCGAAGATTCCGCGCTTCCGTGCACGGTCAGACTGCAGGATGTCGAGGACGAACTCGCGTGAGTCGCCGCGGAACCAGCGCTGCAGCGGAACCGGAAACCCCATCTTGTCCTTTCTCATGAGTATCGACGGCGGCACCAGGTCGCCCGCGGCGCGCTTGAGCAGGTACTTGAGTTGTCCGCCCTCGAACTTGAGGCGGGCCGGCATGGTGGCCGCGAGCTCAACCAACCGATGATCCAGCAGCGGAACGCGTGACTCGAGTGAATGCGCCATCGACACGCGGTCCTCGACCTGCAACAGGGCCGGCAGGCCGTTCATCACGTCGAAGTGCGTCATGCGGTTGAAGTACGACGGCGTCTCGGGGGCGTTGAACACACTCGCAAACCGCGCGAAGACGTCTTCGCTGTCGTACGACGCGCGGAACTCGGGTGAAAAGAGGCTCACCGCCCCGCCCGCCCGGTCCACGAGACGGAAATAACGCCGGTCCATGTCCTCGAACAAACCAGCGCGCCAGAACTGCTTGAGCATCGGCATGTATTCACGCAGCGCCGGCAGGTTCTGCACGACCGACACGAGCGAGACGATGTGGTACCCCTCGACGTTCGTCTCGAAGATCGCTCCCTTGAGCGCCTGCTCCAGGTAGGCCACCAGGTAGCGCGCGTAGCCGCCGAAGATCTCATCGCCGCCCTGGCCGCCTAACGCGACCTTCACGTGGCGGCGGGCCAGGCCCGACACCACGTATTGCGGAAACAGGCCGGGCCCAGCCGCGGGTTCGTCCATGTGCCAGATGAGGCGCGGCAGCACGTCGGTGAACTCCGCTTCCGTCGGCACGATTTCGTGGAGCCGGATGCCCAGCGAGGCGGCCACTTCGCGCGCGTACGGGCCCTCGTCGAATCCGGGCCCTTCCGGAAAGACTGCCGTGAACGCCTCGATCGGCGCATGACGCGCCGCGAGCGTGGCGACGATCGAGGAGTCGAGGCCACCCGAGAGGTAGGCGCCCACCGGGACGTCGCTGCGCAACTGCAGCCGCACCGAGTCCTCGAGCAGTTCGCGCGTGCGCTCGATGAAATACTCCTCGGTGTGATGGCGGTCGAGGCCGAAGTCGGGTGACCAGTATTTCGTCACGCGCTGCCGGCCGGTGGCGAGGGAGATCTCGAGCTGGTGCGAGGGCGCGAGTTTTCGGACGCCGCTGAACATCGTCCGGTCCCCGAGCACGAACTGGAAGGTCAGGTAGTCGCGGATGCCGTCCGCGTCAGGCACGGCGCGCATGCCCGGATACGCGAGCAGCGCCTTGATCTCGGAACCGAAGAGGAGCGCGCCATCCGGCGCTTCCGCGAGATAGAGCGGCTTGATGCCGAAATGATCCCGCGCGGCCAGCACGATACGCCGGTGGGCATCGTACAGGAGGAAGGCGAACATGCCGTTGAGGCGCTTGACGAATGACTCGCCGTATTCGGCGTACATCCGCAGGAGGACCTCGGTGTCGGAGGTGGTCCGGAAGACGTGGCCCCTCTGCTTCAGTTCATCGCGCAGCTCCACGTAGTTGTAGATCTCGCCATTGAACACCACGGTGTGTGGCCCCACCGTCATCGGCTGGTGACCGGTGCGGAGGTCGATGATGGCAAGGCGCTGGTGCGAGAAGGCGACTCCCTGATCGACGAAGGAACCGTTGTCGTCCGGTCCGCGATGCCGCAGCAGTGAACCCATGCGTTCGACGACCACACGGTTGGGGACCTGGCCGTCAAAACGGAGGATCGCCGCGATGCCGCACATGGTCAGGCCGCCGCGGGTTCGAGTTGCGACGCCGGCTCTGACCCCGCCTCGCGCAGCTCGAGTCCCGGGCGACCCGAGATCACGGCGACGTGCTCGCCCATCGTGACCGTGGCAAACGAGTCACGGATGGTCATGAGGACGCGTCGAAGCAGCGCGGTCTTGTGGTCGGTGCGCAGATCCATGCCCGGGAAAAAACGAAGCGCGGGCGCCACGTCAGGCCCGAGGACATCGAGCGGGTGAAGCAGCACACTCGGCTCCGTGTGCGTGCGACGACACCACGCCAGCGCGAAATCGAGGTACGCCCACATCAACCGCTCGGAATACCGCGACAGCCAGAGCAGGTAGCTGAAGTGAAACGGCGTGCGAAGCCCCGGCAGCACCGTCACCGGGATTTCCAGGAGACGCCGGCCGCTTTCGAGTTCCCAGTGATAGGGCCGGTTCGGCAAGCGCGCGTTGCGCCAGTCGCCAAAAAGCGCCGCGCGCTCGACGCGCTGCTCCGGCGTCAACTTCGCGCTCGCGAAGTACCAGGCGCGGGCCAGTGGCCCGATCCACGTTGGCAATGTCGACGCGTCGAACCCGTATCCCCGGCGCGACAGGATCTCCAGCAGCAGCGGGCTCCAGCTGTATCCAGGACCGCGAAACCCGACACAGGTGCGCCCGGTGACGCGATAGATCGCATCCTCGGCGAGGGTCAGGTCTTCATCGATCTGCGAGGCGCTGTAGCGGTGCAACCACGGCTCGTGCTCGTACGAGTGATTTCCGATCTCGTGGCCGGTGTCGGCCAGGGATCGAATCGCGT